>JBJOOF010000201.1:0-8198 GCA_046051425.1 Bacteroidota bacterium | reverse complement strand
TTCGGGTACGGGAATTGTAATGCAAGTAATCCGTTTCGACGAGGTACCTGCCACCCGCTAGGCTAAAGGAGTAGGAAGTGAATGTCAATTTGACCTCATCGGAAAACAGGGCCCTGTCTTTGGGCAAGCTATCCTTGTCGCTTAGCGAAAAATTCGTCAACGAGAAAGAGAGTCGATCCTCCTCGAAAGAAGTTACCGCGGCATTAGCCTTGTTTTCGTAGCGGATTTTAGCAGCGTCGATATTGACGGAGTCCACCTGTATTTTGGTAAAGTAGCCCAGCAGTAGCGCTTTCAAGTCCTCCACGGAGCGTAGCGCATCCTCAGAGCCCTTTCTCTCCTTGGGACGGTAAGTAGAAATCTTGAATTGGGGCGCATCGAGCTGAAGGTGATGGATCATCAGCTCCTGTTGGTAGACTGCCGACATCAGGTCAATCCCCTCTGCTCGGAGCAAGGGAATGGTAAAATCTACGGCAGCTCGTTTATCTAAAGTCTGGAGCTGGCTCCGGATTTGGGATGGATCTGCTGGCTGAATGCGCAAGTTTATTACTTCGAGCAGCTTCCTTTTCGAGTCGAGGGTGAGTTTCTCGGCAAGAAAAGTATGGAGGTTGTCCCGTAGTTTTAATCGGTAATCATACAGGGTCAGCTGCAGTTCTCCCACCTGCACTTGATCTTGAATGGCCAAGCTGCTGTCTGGTAGGAGTACCAGTTTTTGGAGCCCCAAGCTAAACCGATCTACACCGATATCTTGGCTTTGCTGGCCGGAGTCCACCTTAAATTCCACTGTCCCCTCATCGAGTTGAAAATCACCTATCTCCACTTTTTCAAAGAGCCCTGAAAAAAGAGCCGTAAGCGCGTGATCAGGCTCCTGCTCCTTCCGGGATGCTTGTTGGATGATTTCCATTTTTGGACGAGTGAGCATGACCTTTCCAACCTGCAATTCTCCCGTTTGGTACAAGCGTTTCAAGTCTGCATTTTCTAGCGAGAGCTGGGCAAGTTCCAAATCGAAAACAGGAGTGCTTCGGGTACCCAAAAGTGCTCCTTCTCTTGGAGAAAGATGTAGGTTAGAGACGGACAGGATTTTCTTAAAGGTGGACACCTCAATTGCTTCTCCTGCCAATACATGAACGCCATCTCCAAGGTAGATTTTTCCCCGTTTGATCTTCATGGAGGCGTCGGTGCCATAAAAGAAGGCAGATGTTGTCTTTCGCGTAGCTTCTCCAAGGTGAAAACCGAGCATTTTAAAGTCAAGCTGTTCGAGTTCGATGCGATTTCTCAAGGAATCCTCTTTTTCTTTTCTTAAAAAAGAGCCCCCGTTGATGGAAAATTCTTTAATAGAGATCGCAGCTAACTTACCACGGATAAAGTCATTCAAGTCTCCGGTTGGTGTGGCGCTGCCTAAGGGACTGCTGGATTGGATGACCTCAATTTGGGGAGCATTCAAGGCCAGTTCTTCGATGTCGAGTCGCCCCGTTCGAAAAGCCTTATTCCAATCGACATTCCCGATGTGCACCTCTTCAAGCGCCAAGGAATAGTAGTTTTTGCTCGGATTGGATAGGTCCGAAGACAAAGAAAGACGCTCGAGGTCCATCGTTTTCTCCAAGGAAGAGATCTTTACTTTAGCTGATTTGAGTCGATGGATGCCATCTGGTAGGGGAAACGTCACCTCGTCCAATTCCATTTCAAAACCCCGTGCATTGAAAGGCCTTTCCCAGACCTCATTGGGTGTCCAGTCCAAGTCCAGCAGTTTCAGAGATGCATTTTTGGTGAGCAGCTCCTGTTGGCTTAGAAAATTTAAAAAGAACAGGTTGGCGTGATTTATTTCTATGGCCTTCACTTGGATGGAAGACAGGCCTAGTTGGCGAACGCTTTTTTTGATTTCGTTTTCCAAGAGAAATACAGGCGAGCGGGAAGTCTCCGATGGCTTTGGGGAACTGGAAAGCGGTTGCAGCAATCGGATGTTGGGATTGTCTAATGCAATCTTTCGAAACGAAAGTTTTTGTTCAAAAAAGTTAAACCCAAGACCAGTAAAGGCTAGTTCGTCTAACGTAAATTCAAATAAATCCTGATCTGCTCTTGCCCTCTCGGGATGCACGGGCTTCAAGACGGTCCCCTCCAAAAAAATCCCGCGTCGAATTAGGGAAAGGTGTACCCGATTGAAATCCAGTTCATAGACGCCGTTGAATGATTCATTCAATTTCTTTCGGAGGAAGCTGCCTAAAAACAGGTTTGAACCAAAGTAAACGGCAAATTCCAGGGTAAGTACTGCAAGTAAACCTACTCCGAGTATCCTAAGCCATTTTTTTCTGGAGGCAGACCTTTTGGGTTTTTCCTGAGCAGCAGACTTGGGTACCATAGAAAAGTAATAACAGTGAAATATACCTACTTAATCCCGTATACGAAAAAAGCAGCCGGATGGCTGCTTTTTAAATGCTGTAGGGGAAGGATTCGAACCTCCACGCGGCAGTTAGGCATGAACTTTTGAAACACGCTTTATCCCGTTCCGATCTAATGACCGGCATCCCCACCCCCGAGACAGGAGGGCTTGTCTGCCAATTTCAACACCCTACAAGATGGATTAAGCGCTTATGTTCGCTTCGTTTTGGTTAGCCGTAATGCCAACAAGAGCAAATGTATTAAAAAGGTTGTTTAATTAAAATTTTTTTAATCTTTTGTTGATTTTTTTATTGTTTTTTTATTCAAGTGGTCTTTTTGTTATTTTATCAACAATATAGACAGTAAAGAATTGGGGGGAATTGAAGAATTAAAAATGGATACCTGAGAATAAAAATTAAAAAAGGCCCTTTGGCCAAGGTCGAAAATGGGAAATAAAAAAACCATGAAATAAAATTTCATGGTTTTAGTCAATTAACAATAAACCCAAAATAACCTGTTGTAAGAGAAGGAGTCGAACCTTCAAGGTAACTAACAGCTAATCACTGTTTTTGTTTTCCTTTCCTTTATCATTTGGGCGAAACAGTACCCAATTTTATTTTTGCCTTACACGATTGAGATGCTTGAAACATTTCAACAGGACAAAGATACGCAATGAGCGCCTTTCATTGCGTATATTTCAACGTATCTTCTAAAAAATTACATTATTTTTAAGGAAATCGATTGAAATATATCAACCTGTAAATTTTTAACTTGTTTGACCAATTAAAATTGAGGAATTGGCATAAAAAATCTGCCTATTTGTAAAAAAAGCAAGTTTTTAACCCCTCCCTTTTCTCTTTTTATCAAAAAAGCAAAAGTCAATCTACCTGCACATACTGCTCCCATTTTTCCAACACCGTAGCAAAATCGGATGGAATGGGGGCTTCAAAATAGAGGTTTGCATTCGTAATGGGGTGAACGAACCCTAGACTCTTCGCATGCAGGGCCTGTCTTGGCATCGCATCAAAGCAATTGCTGATAAAACTCTTGTACTTGGCAAATTGAGTGCCCTTGCGAATCTTATCCCCTCCGTACATCGCATCGTTGAATAAGGGGTGTCCCAAAAATTTAAAATGTGCGCGGATTTGGTGCGTTCGGCCCGTTTCCAAGGTGCACTGCACCAGGGACACATAGCGCAAGCGCTTCAACACTTTCCAATGGGTCACCGCATGCTTGCCTTGGCTTCCATCTGGAAAAACATCCATCACCTTGCGGTCCTTGGCGCTGCGCCCCACATTCCCTACAATAGTGCCTTCATCCGCCTCTGGCTCTCCCCAAACTAAGGCGAGGTAGGTACGCTGGATGGTATGGTGAAAAAATTGAGCAGCCAATGGCGCCATCGTTTCTTCCGTCTTGGCAATCACCAAAAGACCGGAAGTATCCTTATCAATTCGGTGAACTAACCCAGGTCTTCCCACATTCCCTTTCATCTCAGGCAAATTTTCAAAATGGTAAACCAATCCATTCACTAGGGTGCCCGACCAATTGCCATGCGCCGGATGAACCACCATGCCGGGCGGCTTGTTGACGACCAACAAGTCTTTATCCTCATAGACAATGTCCAAGGGAATATTTTCTGAAATCACCTCTGTATCACGGGGCGGCTTCTCCAAAAGGACCCGAATATCATCTAGGGCTTTGATCCGGTAATTGGCCTTGATGGAATGTCCGTTGACCTGTACTCCTCCCGAGTCGATGGTTTGCTGCACCTTGTTGCGCGTGGAATTTGCAATCCGTTCCGTTAAAAATTTGTCAATCCGAACGGGAGATTGCCCCTTGTCCACCACGATTCGGTGGTGCTCATACAAGGCTAACTCATCCTCTTCAAAGTCTTCTTCCAGGTGCTGCTCGCTCATGACACAAAAATAGGAGGATGTCCCGTAACTTTGTCAAAATAGTTTTGATGCTTCTCCCCCAGTCCATTCCCTGCGACCTGCTGTCCCACCCACTACTTGCTCAAAAGCAAGTGGAGGTACAGGTACTGCGCCTGGATCAAGTGCATCCGGAAGTCACTGGAAATAAATTCTTCAAACTCCAGTACAACTTACAGCAAGCCCTCAGCCAAAACCATCATCAGGTACTGACTTTTGGCGGAGCCTATTCCAACCATATTTATGCCACCGCGGCGGCGGCAAGGGAAGTTGGCCTGGCTTCCGTGGGGATCATCCGAGGGGAGCTGAATGATGCTGAGAATCCCACCCTGGCCTTTGCACGAGCTGCAGGCATGAACCTGCTGGGCATTTCGCGGGAGCACTACCGTGAAAAAAACCAAGCCGAATTTCTTGAAAACCTACGAATGCAGTTTGGAGATTTTTACCTGATCCCAGAAGGAGGAACCAATGCATTGGCCATCCAAGGTACGCGTGAGATTTTAACTGGAAGTCATTCCGAGTTTTCACATGTCCTAACCCCAATTGGTACTGGAGGCACTTTTGCAGGGATAGCCGCCTCCCTACTTCCTCACCAACAACTGCTGGGGATCTCGGCTTTGAAAGGGGAAGGAATCCGCGAGGAACTGACCGATCTTCTAAATGCAGAAGGGATTCAATCCAAGGGAAATCTAGAAATTTTGACCCAGTACCACCAGGGCGGCTATGCCAAATGGACGACTGAATTAATCGATTTTATCCACTGGTTTTGGGATGCGTTTGGCATCCCGCTGGACCCCATCTATACGGGAAAAATGGCGTTTGCCTGCTGGGATTTGCTCCAACAAAACTACTTCCCTCCAGGCTCCCGCATCCTTCTGATTCACACAGGAGGTCTTCAAGGAAATCGTGGATTTACCCAGCGAACAGGAATAGCCCTCCCTAGCCTTTGATCGTAAAGAAGTCTTCGGCCTCCTGGGGATGGAGTTGTAGTACATTGGCAACTGTCAGACGAACCAGGGTTTTGGAAGCCATAAAAATGGGGATGCTGGCCACTTTCGCATACTCCTTGAGGGTGATTTTTTCCCGCTCCGCTAAAAATTTCATCAAGACCTCTTCCTTTTTTCCATAGGTAAAGACCGTGTCTCGAGGCACCCTGCTTTTGCGCAGCACCTCCCACACCTCCCGGCTGGCCTGCACCGTTCGATCCTGCACCCGGATAAAGGAGAACTTCTTGTCCTGAATCAGCAAATAATGGGGGCGATTGGGACTATGCGGGATTTTGAATACCGCCACCCCTTTTTTCTCAGAAAGTTTGACAGTCGACACCTCCACCGCTAGGGCGGGGAAAATAAGTTCCCGGATGGCTTTTTCCATCACAAAAATCTCCTCCTCAATAAACCGCTGTCCACTTACCGTGCCGTCATCATCCACCCCAATCAACAAGGTACCTCCTTGGGTATTGGCCAAGGCAATGACCTCGCGAACAATCTTCTCTGGGAAGGCTGCCTTTTTTTTGAATTCAATTTGGAGTCCTTCACCCTTACCTGCCAAATCTTTTACTTCCTGAAGGGTCATGCTGCTTGGGTCGGGTCGGTTAAATTCCTCGGTTGAGTTCTTCCAGTCTTTTCTTTTGTGCCATCCATTCATCTCTCAACCGCGCAGCCTCCATGAAGTTCAATTCTTTGGCCGCTTTTTCCATTCCTTTTTGCGTTTGCTGGATTAGCTTTTCCAATTTATCCTTGCTGAGGTACTGTACCACAGGGTCTGCCACCAAGAAAGTCTCTCCTGGCATGGGCTCAGCATACATTTTTGGATTTTTCTTGGAATCGGCCACCTTGGTTTGTCCCATGATCTTGTCTCGGGACTTGATGACGGTGGTAGGAGTAATGTCGTGTTCGAGGTTGTAGGTAATCTGAAGTGCTCGTCTACGCTTGGTTTCGTCCATAGCCGCCTGCATGGAATGCGTAACCTGATCTGCATACATGATCACTCTCCCTTCGGAATTTCGTGCGGCGCGACCGATAGTCTGCACCAAAGAGCGTTCATTTCTCAAGAATCCTTCCTTGTCCGCATCCAGGATGGCAACCAAGGCTACTTCTGGTAAATCCAAACCCTCCCGAAGCAAGTTGACCCCTACCAAGACATCAAAAATCCCCAAGCGAAGTTCACGCAAGATCTCCACACGATCCAAGGTTTTCACCTCCGAGTGGATGTACCGTGACTTGATCCCTGCTCGCTCCAAATACTTTTGAAGTTCCTCTGCCATGCGCTTGGTCAGCGTAGTAACTAGGACACGTGCGTCTTTCTTGATCGTTTGGTCGATCTCTTCCAGTAGGTCATCGAGTTGATTCAAACTCGGACGCACTTCAATGGTAGGATCCAAAAGTCCCGTTGGACGGATAATCTGTTCCACCACTACCCCTTCTGTCAGGTTCAATTCATAGTCTGCAGGAGTAGCCGAGACATAGACAATCTGGTTGATCAGCTGCTCAAACTCTTCGAATTTGAGGGGCCTATTGTCCAAGGCCGAAGGCAAGCGAAAGCCATAGTCGACCAAGTTGACTTTTCTAGATCGGTCTCCACCCCACATGGCCCTTACCTGAGGCACCGTCACGTGACTTTCATCAATCACGAGCAGGTAATCCTCCGGAAAATAGTCCAACAAACAGAAGGGGCGGGTCCCGGGCTTTCTTCGGTCAAAATAGCGGGAGTAGTTTTCCACCCCCGAGCAATAGCCCAATTCCCGGATCATCTCCAAGTCAAACTCGGTGCGCTCCTGCAGTCGTTTTGCTTCCAAAAATTTGCCCTCTTTTTCGAAAAAGGTCAACTGTGCCATCAGGTCATCCTGGATTTCATGAATGGCGGTGTCAATGGTGTCTCTCCCAGTAACGAATAGATTGGCCGGGAAAATTGAAATGATCTTCTCGTCCGAAAGTTTCTTCCCTGTACTAGGTTCAATCCGCTGGATAGCCTCAATTTCATCCCCCCAAAAAACAATGCGGTAGGCAAAGTCTGCATAGGCCACGTAGACATCGACCGTGTCTCCCTTGACCCGAAAAGTGCCTCGACCCAAGTCTTGTTGGGTGCGGCTGTACAGGATGTCCACCAACTTGAAAAGGAGTTGATTTCTCGGTATTCGATCTCCTTCTTGGAGACGCAAGACATTTTTTCCAAACTCCTCCGGATTGCCAATGCCGTAAATGCAAGATACTGAAGCCACCACGATGACATCCCTTCTTCCAGAAAGCAGGGCAGAAGTGGCACTCAAACGAAGTTTCTCGATTTCCTCATTGATGCTGAGGTCTTTTTCAATGTAGGTGCCTGAACTAGGAATAAAGGCTTCGGGCTGGTAATAGTCGTAGTAGGAAATGAAGTATTCTACTGAATTCTCGGGAAAAAACTGCTTGAATTCCCCATAGAGTTGCGCCGCCAAGGTTTTGTTGTGGCTCAATACCAGTGTGGGACGCTGAGTTTGTTGGATGACATTCGCGATGGTGAAGGTTTTGCCCGAACCAGTCACACCAAGCAACACCTGCGCCGTATCGCCTGATTTCAAGCCCGATACCAGCTGCTCAATGGCCTGTGGCTGATCTCCTGTTGGCTGATAATCTGAGGTAAGTTTAAATTCCATAGCGTATCTCCAACACCAATTAAGGGTAAAAAGGTTTAGTTCCCGGTCAAACTAACTCGCGGGAACTCAGGCATTTTTTCGGTTGTAGAACAGAAAATTTGCGCGCAACAGGATAAGCAAGAGGATTGGAATTAAGGCAGGAGAGAAGGATTGCAAGCCAAACATCCAAAATAACAAGACCATCACGGTCGCTACCATCACAAAAAGAAGGTAGGGAGAAAGCCAAGTGGCCTTTGGACGAGCGAATAATCCCCATACCAAGA
>JBJOOF010000200.1:0-13959 GCA_046051425.1 Bacteroidota bacterium | reverse complement strand
TGGATTCTCTATTCTTTACCTCATCTTCCCTTTGGGAATATTTGGATGGTATTCGATTAGAGAAAAGTTGGCGCAACAGGATGATTTAGCAAGTTCCACAAACATCCTACAAACACTTTATATTTTGGGATTCACCTGTGCTTTGTGGACAATTTGGAAATTAGCCTTATCTCACAATCAGGCAGGTGAGGAATTGATCAAACACCTGATTCTATACTCACAACTTGGATTTTCTCTATTCTTTTTCATCTACGTAGGAATCAACTTTTTTCCTCTGATGAATCAAGGAAGGCCGGTGCACCCCGTGATCTATAAGCCTTATATACTACCATATTACCACCTCCGAATCGGAGGAACCATAGCGTTTTTGGTAATTACAACCTATTTAGAAGCTGTTATTGCCTTTCAAGCAAGTTCCTTAACCAACAATATAGTAGGGGATTACTACTATCAAACCAATCAAAAGCTTGAAGCAAGTATTCTTTACGAGAATAGTTGGGATCGCTATAGATATAATCCAAAAGCAAAAACCATAACAGTACAACTTCTATTTGAATTAAACCAACCAAGTTTAGCCAAAGAGCACTTGGAAGAAAGTTTTGATTTGGCTCCCCAGGTGGACAATATCCTATTGCTATCGGAGCGATTGCAGCTAGAAAACAAGCCCTTGGAGGCAGTATTTTATTTGGAAAACGGATTGAAATTCTTTCCCGCTAATCCCTACCTCTCCCAAAACTTAGCCTTGCTTTACACCTTACTCAAGAAGGAAAAAGAAGCTATTGCTTTGTTGGAGGCATTGCCAAAAGATAATCCTCTAGCAGAAGCAAATTGGCTTGCCCTACAAGTCAAGATGGGCAATAAAGTAGATCCACCCAGCAATCAAGAAGACCTTATCGTAAGCATCAATTGGGTAGCGGCAGCGAGTAAAAATGGGCTTGAATTGGATGATAATATCCTAGCAGATTTGAAAAGTAAGCTTGAACAGGAAAATTCTCCCCTTTTGATTCAGGCAGGGTACCGCAATCTGATGGCTACCCAAAACCTAGAAGACCCATCTGCTGATCTCGCCTTATTAGATTCCCTAGCAAGAAGGGAAGACTTTCTGGAGTATTCTATGCAAGTCCAAGAAACAGCGATTTTGAGGAGTTTGGGTGCTGGAAGAATAAATGAAGCAGTGAAAAATTTGAATGGCCTCGCCTTTCGCAATCCAGGAGATGCGGCCTACTACCTCAACTTGTCGGGTCTCATTCTCGCCCAGCAACTTGATTTTGAGAAAGCTGCCAAGGACTTCGCTTTATCCGCCGAAAAAGGATTTCAGGCTCAGCTACCCATACACGTGGCAATTCAAAATTGGCAAAAAACTAGAATTGGTGAAGATGCACAAAGCAATCCTGTCCAACCTGAACTTTTGTTTTTAGGAGTATTCAACCAGTCTCATTCTCAAAAATTATTTAGCGAATGGAAAAATATCCCTTCTGCTGAATTCAAATTGGAGGTTGCCTTGAGGCTACTGAGCCAAAAGGCACATGGACTGTCTCCGCAGCAACTTCAGGAACTTGGAAATTTCTTAAAAGGAAAAGTCGAGCGTGAAGCAGATCTGGCTGCATTTATAGCCCAGCCCGACTGGACCAATCCAAATTCCCTGAGAGCGTTTGCCCAGTTCATTGGATCCTCAGAAGAGCTTACTGCAAATCCATACTTTAGCCCCTTGATTTGGAGTGCAGCATTGCAAACCAAGGAAAAATTACAAGCCTACGAACTCCTTCAATCTGCTAGTGAGTTCACTAAGGATCCACTAATCTGGGCTAAAAAAGTAAAGGCTGCCCAGGAACTGGGACTGGATAGTTACGCCACTGATGCATTAGAAGAAATGAAGTCCTGGATGAGTGAAGAAGAAATTGAAGCAGTTTTGGGGGAGATGTATTGAGAGATTTCATGTATTTTTAATCCAAATGAGTACCTTTCCGTATTGCTAAACCAACAAGTAAACAATTTACACCATGAGCAAAGTCATTGAAACGCACGAAATCAATAAAACCTACAAAATGGGTTCTGAAATTATTCAGGCATTGAAATCGGTTAGCATTAGCGTAAATAAAGGAGAATACGTCGCCTTCATGGGTCCTTCTGGATCGGGAAAATCTACCTTGATGAACATCATTGGATGCTTAGATTCTCCTACTTCTGGCAGTTACATTCTTGCAGGAAAGGATGTCAGCGACATGAGTGAAAACGAGTTGGCGGACATTCGAAACAAAGAAATTGGCTTTGTTTTCCAAACATTCAATCTTTTGCCTCGAGCCACTTGCTTGGATAACGTAGCCCTTCCATTGGTGTACGCAGGCTATTCCAAAGGAGAACGAGAAGAAATAGCCTTCAAGGCTTTGGACAACGTAGGATTGGGAGATCGAACCACCCACCGTCCTAACGAGCTTTCTGGTGGTCAGCGTCAGCGTGTCGCCATTGCCAGAGCCTTGGTAAATAGCCCTAGCATCATCTTGGCGGATGAGCCTACCGGTAACCTAGATTCCAAAACCTCCTACGGAATCATGGAGCTTTTCCATGAGCTTCACGCCAAAGGAAATACAATTATCATGGTTACGCACGAGGACGACATCGCCCACTATGCACACCGCATCGTCCGCCTTCGAGATGGTTTGGTAGAGTCTGATAAGGTGAATCCAAATCCTACCCGAGGTTTAGTGACTGTCTAATTTTAAAAAAAGGCAGTTTTCGTTTATAGCATACAGATTCACCGTTGATATGAAAATCTATACCAAAACAGGGGATCAAGGAATCACCTCCTTGTTAGGCGGAGTACGGGTACCGAAGTCAGATCTACGCATTGATGCCTACGGAACCTTGGACGAACTGAATTCCTATTTGGGATTGCTCCGGGATCAGGAGGTAAATAAAAAAAGAGCAGAGCTACTCAAAACCATCCAAGATCGTCTGTTCACCATCGGTGCAGATTTGGCTACGGTTCCTGGTAAAGACAAGGTAAAAAAACCCGATCTCTTCCCGGAAGATGTGGAACTATTGGAAAAAGAAATGGATGCAATGGATGCTGAACTCCCCATGCTCACTGCCTTCATTCTACCAGGAGGACATACAGCTGTTTCTTTTTGTCATCTAGCACGAACAGTCTGCCGACGCTCCGAACGGATTGTCGTGGAACTTGCCTCCCTGGAAAAAGTGTCTGAACTAGTCATTCAATACCTCAACCGACTTTCTGACTTCCTCTTTGTTTTGGGTCGAAAAATGGCCCAAGAACTAGAAGTAGAAGAAGTAACTTGGAAACCACGTTGGTAAATCTAAAACCAACGCAAGAAAAAATACCTATTGCCTTAGTAAACCATCCACCCTCATGAGCAACATTTCGATCCCAGTTACCAAAACCAGCCATTCCAAACTTTCAGAAACTGACTTTTCTTCTCTTGTTTTTGGAAAATCTGTTTCTGATCACATGTTTGTGGCAGATTATCAAAATGGCGCTTGGGGAGATTTTCGAATCGTTCCTTATGGTCCCATGGAGATTTACCCGGGAAATGCTACCCTTCATTATGGGCAAGCCATTTTTGAGGGGATGAAGGCCTATAAAAATGAAAAAGGGGAAGTATTGGTATTCCGTGCAGAAGCAAATGCCAAACGCTTAAATGAATCCGCCAAACGGATGTGCATGCCTACTTTGCCTGAGAACGTTTTTCTCGAGGCGCTCAAGCAACTCCTCAGCCTAGATCGGGATTGGGTCCCGCAAGGAATAGGATCTAGTCTCTACATCCGTCCATTTATGTTTGCAATGGACAATTACCTAGGTGTTAAACCATCCGACACCTACCGATTCATGATCTTTACGAGCCCAGTTGGGGCTTATTATTCCAAGCCCGTATCCGTAAAAGTAGAAACCACCTATACCCGTGCCTGTGAAGGAGGTACTGGAGAAGCAAAAGCTGCGGGAAACTATGCTGCTTCCCTGTACCCAGCACTTCAAGCACAAAAAGAGGGCTATGACCAGTTACTCTGGACTGATGGCAAGACCCATAGCCAAATCGAGGAGAGTGGAACCATGAATGTCATGTTCAAAATCAAGGGGACCCTCATCACCGCTCCTACCCATGGCGGCACCATCCTCAAGGGCATTACAAGAAACTCAGTACTTCAACTTGCAAAAGATTGGGGGCAAGCTGTTGAAGAGCGCTTTCTAGCAGTTACAGAACTCGAGGAAGCCTTAAAAAATGGAAGTCTAGAGGAAGCTTTTGGAGTAGGCACTGCCGCCACTATTGCTTTCATCAATAAAATCAATGTAAACGGGAAAGATTATTTACTTCCAGAACCAAAGCCGGACGCCTTTTCAACCCGTGTCCTCAGCAACTTGGATAGCATCAAATATGGAGAAATCCAGGATCCGCATCAGTGGATGATAACTATCTGATATACAAACCAATGAACAAGACAGCCTCAATCACAAAGCAACTAGGAGCGGTACTTCTTACCCACCTGCTTTTTGGTTTGATGGCAACATCCTTACTTGCTCAGGAACAACCCAAGAAATTTCTGCTACTCAAACGAGGGACCAATCAAAAGAGTCAAATTCGATTTTACCCTGGGGAAGACATCACCTACAAAAGCAAAAAGATCGGCTACTTCGTCACAGACAGAATCGTCAATCTGGATACAGAATACCTCTACCTTACTGAGAATATCATTAGCCCTTCAGACATCCTCGAAATCGACATCCGAAGAAAAGATCCTCGAAATCGTACGCTTAACAATTTGACCAGCCTTTCCTTGGGTGCAGGAACCATGGCGATCGCTTTGGAAGGGATCAATAGCCTTTATCAACAGCGTAAACTGCAATTCAGTCCTGGATTGATCAAAACTTCAGCCATCCTTATAGGTACGGGGTTTGGATTGCTTCCCCTGCGCTACAAAACCTTCACGCACTCGGACAGAAATAAACTTCAATTGGTACTCCTAGAAATTGAATAAGGGAGCTACTGGTAAAACCAGATTTTATTCCGATTTTTGCCTCAGATTTTTAACTTAGACAGATGACTTCAGACCAACTGAAAGACTTGAAAGCCCGCACATCGGCTTTGAGGAGGTATCTTTGACTACGATCGTAAGAAAGTAGAAATCCAAGACCTAGAGGCCGTATCGGCCCAAGCTGACTTCTGGAACAACCCAGACGAAGCGGAAAAAACAATGAAACAAATCCAAGCCAGAAAAGGCTGGACCACTGCTTTTGAAAGCCTGGATACCAAAATTCAGGATTTGGAAGTGCTGTATGAATTTTTCACTGCAGGAGAAGTTACCGAAGAAGAACTCAAAAAAGACTACCTCCTCAGCAAGGATGCAGTAGAAGAGTTGGAACTCAAGAAAATGCTCTCTGCTGAAGAAGACCAACTCAATGCAGTTCTTGAAATCAATCCAGGTGCTGGCGGTACAGAAAGTAACGATTGGGCATCCATCCTCATGCGTATGTACATTATGTGGGGAGAAAAAAATGGCTACAAAGTTCGTGAAATGGACATGCAGCCTGGAGAAGTTGCTGGTATCAAGTCCGCCACCCTCCTATTTGAAGGTCCATTGGCTTACGGATTTCTAAAGTCAGAAACAGGTGTACACCGACTCGTGCGGATCTCTCCATTTGACTCTGGAGGACGAAGACATACTTCCTTTGCATCCGTCTATGCCTACCCAGAAGTAGACGATTCGATCGAAATCGACATCAATCCTGGAGACGTGGAACTACATACTTCTAGATCAGGAGGTGCGGGTGGTCAAAATGTAAACAAGGTGGAAACCAAGGTGCAATTGACACATAAGCCTACAGGTATCGTGGTGGTATGCCAGGTGGAGCGCTCACAGCTTGCCAACCGGGAATTGGCCATGCAAATGCTGAAATCCAGGTTGTACCAACTGGAATTGGAAAAGAGAAATGCGGAAATCGCCAAAATTGAATCTTCCAAACTACGCGTAGATTTTGGATCACAAATCCGAAACTATGTACTTCACCCTTACAAGTTGGTGAAGGACAACCGAACTAGTCATGAAACCTCCGATGCACAAGGCGTGCTAGATGGTGGCCTCAATGAGTTTATGAAGGCATTCCTTCTCGCTCAAAGTGAGGAAAATGCAAACAAAGATTAAGTAAATAGGCCGAGGATTTCTTCTTCGGCCTTTTTAGTACAATTCCATTTATGAGGCTACTTCCCTCCTTTTTTACGTTAGATTTTTTTCTACTCTGCCTGAGTAGCTTCCTGTTTTTTTCAAGCTTCAACATGATCATTCCTGAGCTTCCCTCCTACCTGACTTCCTTGGGAGGGGAATCCTACAAAGGTTGGATCATTGCGCTATTTACGCTATCGGCAGGATTGTCTCGCCCCTTTAGTGGAAAGCTTGCAGACAAGATCGGCCGAATACCCGTGATGATTTTTGGAGCGGCTGTCTGCTTTGTCGTGGGATTAAGTTATCCCCTGCTCCAATTTGTGAGTGGCTTTTTATTTCTCCGATTTGCCCATGGATTCTCAGCAGGATTTACCCCTACGGGCACTTCCGCCTATGTGGCGGACACGGTTCCTTTTGCGCAGCGAGGAGAAGCACTCGGGATTCAATCCCTATTTGGTTCCTTGGGAATGGCCGCTGGACCTGCTTTGGGTGGCTGGATTGCAAGTATTTGGCCCATTGAGGTATTGTTCTATTCAGCAGCCTTCACGGCTATATTTTCCATCTTGATCTTGTTTCGTTTGAAGGAAACCCTCCGGGAAAAAGAACCCCTTCGATGGCAATTATTCAAATTGGACAAAAACGAAATCCTGGAGAAGCGAGTGTTGCTCCCTTCTACCATCCTTTTTCTCTCCGTCTTTTCCTTTGGGGTAGTGCTGACCTTGGTACCTGACCTTTCCAGTCACCTAGGCATACAAAATAAGGGGCTTTTCTTTGCGGTGTTTACGCTTTCCTCCTTGGGCATCCGTCTGATTGCAGGTCGAACCTCCGACCGAATCGGTCGCGTGCGCGTGATGCGGGTGGCATCTGCCGTCATGGTCCTGGCAATGATTGCTGTGGCCTTTGCTTCCAGCAAAGTGATGCTTCTAGGTGCAGCGGTGCTCTTCGGTGCTGCAGTAGGCATGTATAGCCCCACTACTACCGCCTGGGTGGTGGATCGATCCTTGGATCAATTTAGGGGAAGGGCGTTGGCGACCATGTACATTTTCCTAGAATTAGGAATTGGTCTGGGCGCACTTGTGTCTGGATGGCTATACGGCAACGAATCGGCTAATTTTCAAATAGCTTTTCTTTTTTCTGCTGGGGTAGCGAGTCTCGGTTTGGTCATTTTGCTTTTCATCAAAAGTGACGGAAAACCGGAACCGGTCTCAGTAACCTAGATAGTCGCTTTTTCGCGGAATGGCGAGAATGGATTTTTGACGACCATTGTAGTAGGTCACTTTATTCCCGTCAAAATAGGCCCCTTCTTCAAGCATCACACGAACATCTTTGTTCCATTCCTTGACGAACACCACTGCATTCAACTCAATCGCATAACCCGTGTGCGCATGCATTGGAAAATCACCCGCTCCAGGGGTATCGCCTTGGTTGTCCCACATGCCGATGGTCGGTCCAGCCGAATGCCCATAGAAGCCCAGTGGATGGGTGTAAATGCTTCCTTTGATACCCTCTTTTTGCATTTGCTCGCGAGCAGACTTCAAAATTTGATTGCCTGTCTTCCCAGTGGTGAAATTCATTGTCAAGATATCCTGCAAGCGATTCCCCACCTTCAAGGCATCTTGCAAATAGGCTGGAACTTCCGTTTCCCCAGCCTTGAGCACATAGGCCAACTCCTGCGTATCCGTATTCAGACGCAAATAGGTAATCCCAAAATCGATATGGAGCAAATCCCCAGGAAGAATGACCTGCTCAGTTGGGCGAATCGAAAAAGAACGAGAAGCCTCCTGTGAACTAGGATCTGCCCGCTGAATGTCTACTGTGGGATGAAACCAAGTGTCCAACTTCATCTCCTTAATTTTTTCTCTGTAGAACCAAACTACATCCTCTGTGGTGGTGACACCTGGAGTGATCACGCGATCTGAAAGCCCTTCCGCGATGATGTAATGTGCCAATTCTTGGATGTGCTTGTAAGTGGCCATTTCCGCTGCAGTTCGCGTTTCTAGCCAACGTACTGCAAGCGTCTGGGCGGATACTACTTTTGTCTTCTCTTGAGCTGGAAGGATCCGCATCAATTCCTCGTAATCAAAATGGGTCAACCCATCTGCATGTCCGTAATCCTTGGAAAAGTTCAGTCCGATTTTTTTCGGCTTTTTGGCTTGGATGATTTCCAATAAGGCTTTCCATTGATCCGGTTGCGCTTCAGGATCCCAAGCTTTCTTAAAGGACTTGCCCACATCGTAACGCGCTACGGCATAAGTTTCTACAGGAGCATTGGGACTTGGCTGGTACATCACTAGGATGGTGCGTCTACGCGCAGCATGCCAGGTAGCTGGCAAAAGTGTACGGATCACAGGATCCTCGTTGTATTCTCGGGAAACGACTATCCAAAAATCAATGCCCGTCTCGTTCATTATAGTTGGCAATACCTGCTGGATGCGATCTTCCAACCACCCATCCACAACCGCTGCCTGCTCACGAACAGAGAGTACAGCTGGCCCTTGGGCAAAAACTGGATAAAGGAGAAGAGAAAAGGAGATGGAGAACAATAGTCGATTCATAAAGACAAAATTTTGAATCGTCAAGATACTTCTTCCCTCCTAAAAATCACAGCCGGAACTGGAATTTTAGGAAGTAGTAGGGAGGTCAGTATTGGACTTAGCCTTCCTTTTGCTGAGCTGATCAAATCGATATAAGAGCATCCCTGCGGTAAGGGTAAGTCCAATCAACAAGCCTATCCAGATTCCTTTTTCGGCCATGCCCATCGTAAATGCAAGAAAGTATCCGAGCGGAAGTCCAAGACCCCAATAGGCTAAAAAAGTCACTACTGTGGGCACCTTGACATCTTCTAGACCACGAAGGACACCCAAGCCTACCACTTGGATCCCATCTGAAAGTTGGAATAATCCTGCTAAAATCAATAGCGAAGCTGCCAGGGAAATAACCTGTGGGTCATCAATGTATAGCGTAGGCAGCCAAAACCGGAGCACAAAGAATAGAAGGGCACAGACGAACATAAAGGTAGCCACCAACCCGAATGCAACCATTCCAGCCTCCCGCATTCCTTTGTAGTCTTCTTTGCCAATGTAATGACTGACGCGAATCATCCCGGCCGTAGCCAAACCCGTTGCCATCATGTAACTGATGGATGCCAGGTTCAAGGCGATTTGATGTCCTGCAAGTGCATTGACGCCAATCCAGCCCATCATGATAGCGGCTGCACTGAATGCGGATACCTCAAAAATAAATTGAAATCCGGTAGGGACGCCAATTTTTAAAATCCGCTGGCAAAGCGTCCAATTGGGTTTGAATCGAAGAATTCGTAGTCCAAAATCTGCATAGCGCTTGGAATAAAGTACATAAGCTCCCATCAGCACCATCATCAATACACGTGAAATCAACGTTGCCCAAGCAGCTCCCAAAAATCCCAATTCCGGAAATCCCCAATGTCCCCAGATCAGTAGCCAATTCAGGAACACATTGACCAAATTGGCAGCAATGGTGATGAACATGGCTTGCTTGGTCTGTGAAAGGCCTTCGACAAACTGCTTGAACGCTTGAAACACCATCAGAGGAACTAGCGAGGCCGTGATTATCAATAAAAAGGGCAATGCCAAGGTTTCTACTTCTTCGGGCTGGTTTAATAAATTGAGATTTCTTGAGAATAAAAGAACTAATCCAAGCATCACAAGGCTTGTTAAAAAGTTAATCAATAGGCTATTGCTAAAGAGTCTCGAGATTTGGTTGGTCTTCCCTTTGCCGTAGGCCTTGGATACTAAGGGTGTCAAACCCATCGAAATCCCGATTCCAAACATCAGGAGGACAAAAAATATACTGTTGGCGAGCGAGGAGGCTGCCAGTTCCAGAGCACCGAGGCGCCCTACCATCATGGAATCCGCTACGCCTACAGCTACTTGCCCTAGCTGACTGAGCATCACAGGATAAGCCAAAAGAAAGGTGGTTTTTACTTGTTCTCGTACTGCCATAGTTTTAATGTCCTAATGCTCTTGCGACACGGAAAATAGCAATAACCGACAAAGAATCGGTAATTTTTCCCTGCATCACCCAGTTCAATGCTTCTACAAAAGGAAGTTTTTTGATACTGATATCTTCGGTGTCTTCAAATTCCGGTTCGCCTTCTGTCAGACCCTGAGCCAAGAAAATATGACCGACCTCATCTGTTACCGAATTGGAGGTATGGATCAACTGCAGCTCAGTCCATTGACTTGCGGTAAGCCCCGTTTCCTCTTTCAATTCCCGCTTTGCGGATGCAAGGGTATCGACTTCCAAAGGCCCTCCACCCATGGGCACTTCCCAGGAGTAGGCATCAAGTGCATAGCGGTATTGTCCTACCAGCCAGGTATTTCCTTCTTGATCTAGGGGAAGAATGGCAATCGCCTTGTTTTTGAAATGGGTTTTGCCATAAATCCCATCCTTCCCAGCAGGTGTGATCACCTCATGGTGCTCCACTCTAATCCAGGGATTTTCGTAAACAGTCACTGTGGACTTGGTTTTCCAAGGGTTTTCTGTCATGGCAATCAAAAAAAAAGGGTGGCAAGCCACCCTTATTAGTTTTTCTTAGGGATTAAGCAGGAATTGGTAGCACTTTGGAATCCTTAAAAGTAGATAGAATCACCATGGATTGCATGGAGTCTACTTCTTTGATTTCAGAAACCTTTTCCAACATCAATTTTTGGTAGGCCATGATGTCTTTGGCGATAATTTTCAAAATGAAATCACCTGTACCGGTAATGTGGTGACATTCAATCACCTCAGGAATTAGGTTGATCTCCTTCATAAAGGCATCAATATTTCCTTTGTTGTGACCAATCAGGCTTACCAATACAAAGGTGCTCACGCCCAATCCGATTTTCTCTGGATCCAACTTTGCGTGGTAGCTCTTGATGATTCCAGATTGCTCTAATTTTTTCACACGCTCCAAGGTGGGCGCAGGAGATAGCCCTATATCTTTTGAAAGTTGAGCATTGGTGATTTTGGCATTGCTCTGAAGTATTTCCAAAATACTTCGATCGATCTTATCGAATTTAATTCGAATGTTGCTATCCATTTTTTTGTGCTTTACAAAATATTATGTGGTGCAAATTTACAATAAATGATGAAAGTTCTAGGATTGAGATGAAGTTTTTTAACTCAAAATCGAAATATTGTTTAAGATTCTGATGGATTAAACGAATAATCCCCTTATTTACTTCAAAGAATTCCTTGATTTCAAATTATCTCTTGTGAAAAGGGAAAATGAAGGCTTTGAGATCTTTACAATTTATTCTTCTTAATAAAGTCTCTCGCCTCTTGGTGAGCAGGGTGCTTACGTTTCGCATACCTTTTCACTTGATTGAAATAGGTTTTTGCCAAAGCCCTATTTTTCTCGGCCGTAGCGATCTTTCCTAAAGAAATCAAGGAGTACAAGTAATAGCCACTCTCCTGCGATTCAGATTCTTCCCCTAGAGTTGCAGTCTTGGAATAATAGCGCTTTGCCTCTATGATATTTCCTATCCGGTAAAAGTATTCCCCCAAATAAAATGCAGCATAGCGCCCACTTGTGGCCTCGTAACCAAATTGCTTTTTCTCCATCCTATCCATGATCTCTAGTGATTCCTGCATGGCCTGCGTCCACTTTCCAGTTGTATACAGGTAGCGCGCATAAGAACGGTGGAAATAGGGATTGTTTGGAAATTTTTCGTGAAGGTATCCCACAATCCGCAAGGCATCTTCAGGCCTTTTCTCCTCTGATCCGTACAACCTAAATAGGAAGTATTGGGCTTCCACACGGGTGTAGAAGGCATTGGAGGCCACTTTTTCAAGTTGTGTAAGTCCCAATTTTTTATTGCCCTTTGGAAATAATGCCAATACCGGTTTCAGCAAAGGATAATTCTCAGGAATCCAAACCGAAAAATAGTTGAATAGCGCATCTCCCAACAGGAGTTCTGGATTGAATTCCTCCTCCCCTCGACTCATTTCCATGTAGTTTAGGGCATTTTTCCCAGCAAAGGTGGCCTTGGTCCAATTTTTTCGCTCACTGTACAAGCGACCTTGGAAACCATAACCTGCGGCTAAGAAAAATGCCGCCTCTTTATTCCTTGGATTTTGTTTCAACATTTTCAATGCCTTGCTATTGGCTCGATCTAGGTATTGGATAAAAATATTATCGTACCGCGTGTTGTCTACATTGATCTCAATACGCCACCAATAGCCCACAGCCATCAAAAAATCAGGTAGCGGATGCTCCGGATACTGGTACATGATCACTGCAAAATCTCGTTCTGCTGTAGCAAAATCAAAATTGTACATGCTATTGATCGACTTGGTAATCCGGTATTGCAACCCTTTATCCAAAAGTAAGTAAGACGAATTGGCAGATACTGGTTCTGGAGCCTGAGCTTTTGCCTCAGGAATGAACACTAAACAAAGAAATAAAAGAAGCCCGTGAAACAGATGTCGCATAGCACGTAAAGGGTTTACGTTGCAAATCTACGGTGAATTCAATACAAACGTTTAGATTTACGGGGATAAGACGAGAAAATGGCAACAGCACCTTCCCCTTTGGCCCAAAAAATTTTAGATGCCCTGGATTTTGACAAGCGATTATTCTTCGTTTTACTGGTTTTTATCTTTCTTGTAATCAGGTACTTGACCAATACGGTCGTCTTGGAAGCCATTCCAGATTCAGAACGCTTGGAGGCTCAGGGAGACCTGCTATTTTTTCACATTTTTAACACGCTGAATTACCTTTGGACCCCATTTGCCCTGCTCTGGAAATTTACCGTGATCGCCTTCCTTTTCTGGTCCATTGGCTTGACTATCGGCTACAAAGTAAAGTTTAAAGCGCTTTGGCAGTTTGCCTTAGTGGCAGAACTCATCTTTATATTCCCAGAACTGCTCCGACTTCTCTGGTACATGAATCCAACCGGGACAGTGAGTTACCTCGAAATCCAAAACTTTGAACCCTTGTCTGCCCTATGGGTACTGGGTCCAGAAAATGTGCAAGAAAAATACCATTACCCCTTGTCCCTACTGAACCTATTTGAAATCGGATACGGGATAGTTTGGGTGCTTGGCTTTCATACAATCAGCCGTAGAAGTATTCAAGAAAGCATCCCCGTGGTGCTCCTCTCCTATTTTCTCCCCTTGTTTCTTTGGCTTGCATTCTATGCAGCCTCCTACCGCTAGGCCGGCTTTAACTTTTTAGAATCTCCCCGACAGCGGTCAGAGCAATACTTAACTTCCTCCCAGTTTTTCTCCCATTTTTTCCGCCAAGTAAAAGGTCGGTTGCAAATCACACAGATTTTGGTGGGCAGGTGTTGCTTTTTCATGTTAGGACCAACGTTTAGAAAGGGTATGTTTGGCCAATACGCGTTCCGCATCAGCTACCACTTCAGGAGCCTTTTGAGCCGCCCAGATGCGGTCTCTAGCCTCAGCGGCTGCCTTTTCCACGTCCACAATAGGATATGGGTAGGTTTCGCCATAGGCAAAACCAAGTTCCTGCAACTCGAGGGGAGTCAGTTCCCAGGGCGTATGCAAAAATGCAAGAGGAACTAACGCCAGTTCAGGCACCCATTTGCGAATAAAGACACCTTCTGGATCCTGTTCTTGAGATTGCTTGACAGGATTGTAGATACGCACGGTATTGATCCCCGTGACACCAGCCTGCATTTGAAGTTGGGGATAGTGTATGCCCGGCTCAAAATCTAAAAATTGCTGCGCCAAGTAGGCAGAGCCTGACTGCCAAGGCTGGCTCAAGTGGTGGGTAAGAAAAGAGACCACCATGGCCCGCAT
>JBJOOF010000199.1:0-8816 GCA_046051425.1 Bacteroidota bacterium | reverse complement strand
AATTTTCCAAAAAAATAGGGAAAATTTACAGCATGAGAATTCTCGTGGTAGAAGATGAGCAAGGTATATCCAATTTCCTCAAGCAAGGATTGGAAGAGGAATCCTTTGCGGTCGACGTGGCGGACAATGGGAAAGTAGGGTTGGAATTGGCCCTTTCGGGGAATTACGATTTGCTCTTGCTGGATTGGATGGTGCCAGGAATAAGTGGGATTGAACTCACCCGACAGTTTCGCAAGGAGTATCCGTCCACGCCCATTATTTTTTTAACGGCCAAGGATACGGTGGATGAAACCGTCTTTGGCTTGCAAAATGGGGCCAATGACTACATCAAGAAACCCTTTCATTTCGAAGAACTCCTCGTGCGGATACGTGTTCAAATGCGTAACTCCGTACAGACTGAAGAAAAACTAACCCTGGGCCCGATTGTGCTGGAGCCGGAAAAGCATTTGGTACTTCTAGAGGGTAAAGAAGTGACACTTACCCAGAAGGAATTTGCTTTGTTGGAATACCTCGTTCGTAACAAAAACAAGGTATGCAGACGTACACGAATCATTGAAAGCGTGTGGGATATTCATTTTGACTACAACACAGGCATTATTGATGTATTCATCAATTCCCTTCGCAAAAAACTCCAATTGAGCAAAGGAGAGGACTACATTCAAACCATCCGTGGGGTGGGGTACATGGCCAAAGACCGATGAACAGTTCCTACAAAGAACGGATCGCACGTAGGCTCACCTTGGTGACCGCGCTGATCTTTTTCCTCGTGTTTCTCCTAATCTATTTGGTGGCTAACTACACGGTAGTTCGTACAATTGACCGCGAACTTCAATTGGAAATTGATAAGCACAAGGGGGAGATTTTTTTGGTGAATGGGAAAATCCGTTTTCTCCACATGGATGAGTGGGAACAAATGGAGCATACCCAGCTTCAACTGAACCCTATTTTTATTGAGATTGTGGATTTGGAAGGAAAATCCATGGACCGATCTCCCAATTTGGGGGAAAATCACCTGACCTTTTCACCCGAGAAGTCCGCCTCAGAAGAGGCTTGGACCCAAAAAATTGGTTCTAGAGAAGTTAGGCAACGGCAGATTCCTTTGCTCACAGCTGGAAAACAAGAAGGCTATTTGTTATTGGCCAAATCCTTTGCCGATTCCCGCGAACTGCTGGATAATTTGCGGATTGTATTGCTCTTGATCTACCCGTTGATTCTGGTGTCTCTTTACCTCAGTATGCGCTATTTGGCGGGAAAAAGCATCGAGCCCCTCGAAATCATCAGCCAAAAGACCAATCAAATCAGCCAGCAAAACTTGAACGAGCGCGTTCCGGAAACGGGTTCCAACGACGAAATAGGGCAATTGACTCGGGCAATCAATAATTTATTGGGACGTCTCGAACAGGCCCTTGTGCGAGAGAAGCAGTTTACATCAGATGCCTCTCATGAATTACGTACTCCACTCGCGGTATTGAGAGGGACTTTGGAAGTATTGATTCGGAAGCCGCGATCAGCGGAAGAGTATGAGTCAAAAGTAAAAACAGCCTTGGTCAGCATCGATCGGATGAGTGCCATGATTGACCAGTTGCTAGCCTTAGCTCGAGTTGAAAATGGTAAAAATTTGGTGAAAGAAGAGTTGGAACTCATCACTTTTTTGGAGGAATTGGCAGATAAAATTTCTGCGGAGCAGGGCCAGCAAATCCAATTCCAGTCATTGGTGAGCCTTCCCATCTATGTGCGCACCAATGAAAAGTCCTTGGAAATGATCTTACAGAATCTCTTAGAGAATGCCTGCAAATACACCGCTAGCCCAGGGGAGGTTCTACTGCGCGTTGGAAAAGATACTACTGCATTCATCGAAGTAGTGGATACCGGTACGGGCATCGCTCCGGAGCACTTGGAACAGATTTTCGATCCGTTTTTTAGGGTTCAAGAAGCCCTGGATCGTGGAATTCCTGGGACTGGCTTGGGCTTGGCGATCGTCAAAAAATTGGCACAAGAGTCTTCCATTCAGTTGTCGGTAAGCAGTGAGATTGGGAAGGGAAGCACCTTCCGTTTGGATTTCACCGAAGCTTCTTAAGGAAAAATTAAGAAAGGGCTAAGTTAGTCCTAAGTCGGGGTGTGGAAATTTGTACACTACCCTAGCCTAGGACTTATGCTTGACCGGATTATTCAGTGGAGTATTTCCAATAAATTTTTAGTAGCCCTGTTTATTGCAGCATGGGTTGGTCTTGGAATCTATTCCTTAGCCAATCTACCCATTGGTGCAGTTCCTGATGTGACCAACAATCAGGTGCAGGTTATCACGACTTCTCGAAATTTAGCAACTGAGGATGTTGAGAAATTCCTGACCTATCCTATCGAACTGGAGATGGCCAACCTGCCGGGGATCAAAGAAATTAGATCCATTTCCAAGTTTGGACTGTCGGTGGTGACCCTGGTTTTTGAGGAGGATATGGGTACCTACCTGCCTCGGCAGCTGATTGCGGAGCGCCTCAAAATTGCGGAGGAACGAATCCCAGCAGGTTTTGGAACACCGATTATGGGTCCGATATCGACAGGATTAGGAGAAATCTACCAATACGTGATCGATGTCAAGCCAGGATACGAGGATCGGTACAGCATTACAGACTTGCGTACCATCCAGGACTGGGTGGTTCGAAGAAACCTTTCCGGCATTGAAGGGGTCATTGAAGTCAATACCTGGGGAGGTTATCTCAAGCAATACGAAGTAGCGATTAATCCTGAGCGCCTCAAGGCTATGGAAGTGGATTTGGCTTCGGTGTACGAGGTGCTTCAAACCAACAATTCCATCGCAGGGGGGAGTTACATCGAAAAGACCAACGAAAGCTTTTTTATTCGAGGCGAAGGTCAGGTGAAAAACCTGGAAGACATTGAAAATATTGTAGTTGAACTCCGCAATGGAAGCCCGATCTATATTCGAGATATTGCGGAAGTGAAGTTTGGCCATGCCAATCGCTTTGGGGCCATTACTGCCAATGCACAAGGGGAAAAGGTCTTGGGTCAAGTGATGATGCTCAAGGGAGCAGATGGAAAAGGAACCATTGATCGGGTCAAGGCACGTATCGCTGAAATGGAAACAGCCCTACCAGAAGGTATTGTCATCAATGGGTTTTTGGATCGCTCCGAACTGATAGGACGAACCACCTTCACTATAGTAGAGAATTTGATCTTAGGCTGCTTGATTGTCGTGTTTGTGGTCGTGTTGCTCCTCGGCAACTTCCGTTCCGGACTGGTAGTTGCTTCTGTGATTCCACTCAGTTTACTGTTTGCGCTTTCCTGCATGTATATTTTTGGGGTAGATGCCAACTTGATGAGTTTGGGTGCAATTGACTTTGGTATTATCATCGATGGAGCAGTGATCATTGTGGAATTCATTGCCTTCCAGTTTACCAAATCCTCTGCTGCTTTTTCTACACTTTCGGGTAAGGAAAGGCAACTTGAAAAAGACAAAATTGCCTTCACAGGCTCATCCAAAATGATGCATTCCGCCATTTTTGGGCAGATCATCATCATTCTGGTTTTCATTCCAATTCTATCCCTTTCCGGGGTGGAAGGAAAGATGTTCCGACCCATGGCTGAGGTATTCAGTTTTGCCTTGATCGGAGCGATGATTTTGGGACTTACCTATGTGCCTGCAGTGTCTGCGGTATTTCTGAAGTCCGAAGTTCCCGGTCCAAAAAACACCTCCGTTCGGCTACTCAAATTTTTAAATAAGCTATACCTGCCCGCTCTAGATTGGGCCTTGGGTCATAGCAAAGCCATCCTCCTTGCTGCGGCTGGGCTACTTGTGGGTGCGATTCTACTTTTCTCTACTATGGGATCAGAGTTTGTACCCACCTTGGATGAAGGGGATTTCGTGATCCAACCCGTATTGAAGACAGGTACTACCCTGACCAATACCGTGGAGACGATTACCGAAATGGAGCGAATTCTCATGAAGTTTCCTGAGGTCAAGCAAGTGGTGACCCGTATTGGTGCGGCAGAGATTCCTACCGATCCCATGTCCATGGAGGAAAGTGATGTGATCGTTACCCTACATCCTCCAAGCGAATGGACTACGGTGGAAACCAAGGATGAGTTGGCTGAAGAGTTTAAAAAGGCATTGACTGCGATTCCTGGATTGGACTATGAATTTACCCAGCCCATCGAGATGCGTTTTAATGAATTGATTACTGGGGTGCGTGCTGACCTAGCCATCAAGGTAGTGGGAGAGGATTTGGATGTGCTCTTGCACACGGCAGAAGAGATTGAAACCGCCATTCAGGGGGTAGAAGGAGCTGCAGACATCATTCTTGAAAAAGTAGATGGCTTGCCTCAAATGAAAATTGAATACGATCGGGCCAAGATTGCGAAGTATGGATTGAATGTGGAGGACCTCAATCAAGTGGTCACATTGGGATTTGCTGGGCTTACAGCAGGTACCGTGTTTGAAGGAGAAAAGCAATTTGACTTGGTAGTACGCTTTGATGAACCGTTTCGAAAAGACATCGAGCACCTCGAAAATGCAGCCATCCAACTTCCAACAGGCGGAAGTATTCCGTTGTCTGAGTTGGCGACTATTTCCTACACCAAAGGGCCCGCTAAAATTTCCCGAGACAATACCCAACGAAGAGTAGTGGTGGGGGTCAATGTGCGTAATCGAGATTTACAGTCTGTGGTAGACGATATTCAGGCCATTGTCAAGAATAAGGTGGAGGTTCCAGAAGGTTACCGGGTGGAATATGGGGGGCAATTTGAGAATTTGCAGCAGGCTAGAACACGTCTTTTGATCGCAGTTCCGATTGCGCTCTTACTCATTTTTGTATTGCTCTACTTTGCGTTTTCTTCGGCCAAAGATGCCTTTATGATTTTCACAGCGATTCCCCTGTCTGCAATTGGGGGTATTGTCCTGCTTTGGATGCGGGATATGCCGTTCAGTATTTCTGCTGGGGTAGGTTTTATTGCTCTTTTTGGTATTGCTGTACTCAATGGTATTGTAATGATTGAACATTTTAAATCCATGGCTTCTCGCTATACTTCCCTTCGTGAATTGGTGTTGGTAGGTGCTGGAGAGCGACTTCGCCCTGTACTCCTAACCGCCTCTGCGGCTGCCTTAGGATTTTTGCCGATGGCCCTATCTGGATCTGCTGGCGCAGAGGTGCAGCGTCCCTTGGCTACAGTGGTCGTGGGTGGACTCATTTCTGCTACCTTATTGACTTTGGTAGTACTCCCAGTGCTGTATGTATGGTTTAATTCCAAAAAAGAGCAGTCGACTTCTAATTGGAAAGGTGCTGCACTACTTATTCTTTTTCTGATTTCCCCACTTGCAAGCACTTGGGCTCAGACTTCTTCTGGTTTGACTTTGGAGGAGGCACTTGTCCTGGCTGAGAAGCAAAACTTGGGCATCCAAGCAGCACAAAAACGGTTAGCAGCTGCAGAAGCCCTGACTGGCTCTGCATGGAACTTGGAGAAAACACAGGTGTATCATGCCCAAGACCAGAACGATATTGCTGAAAATGGAGTATTCAACCGGGTATGGGGTGTACGTCAGAGATTCGAGATGCCTACCGTTTACAGCACTTCCAAAAATCTCCTTCAAGCCGGACAAAGTCAGGAAGAGGCACGCTTGCAATTGGATATGCGTGCGTTGAAAAAGGAAGTGAGCTTGGCTTTTGTAACCGCTCAGTACTGGATGGAGTTGGAGCAGAATTATGGGTATTTGGATAGTCTCTATGCTGCCTTTTCTGTGGCGGCTAAACGTCGACTGGAGACTGGTGAGGCTTCTTTATTGGAAAAGCTCACCGCTGAAAGCAAGCAAAAGGAAATTGCATTGCGCAGTTCGGAGGCAAAAAGCGAGAAGTCGAATGCCTTGATGCGATTGGCAAGTCTATTGGGTATGAATGAGGAAATTCAGATTTCTGCTACTCCGGTAGTGTTGAATTCAGGAATGCCTCAGGACATGCATCCAGGGCTTTCTTGGTACGAAGCGAGCAAGATGCAAGCCAAGTACCAGACCCAAGTGGAGCAGCAGTACTTGTTGCCCGACGTGAATGTAAATTTATTTAGAGGCACGAATTTAGCTGCAGGCTCTAAAATCTATCCAGGTTTTGAGGTTGGCGTGGGTATCCCCTTGTTTTTCGGAGCCCAAGCTGCCAAGATAAAGGCGGGTAAATTAGTGCAGGAACAAGTAGGCTTGGAAGCAGACAATTTTCAGATGCGCTTGGACAACCAAGTGGCAGTGCTACAAAAGAAGTTGGCTCAGCAAAGTCAAGTTATCAGCTACTTTGAGCAGGAGGGTATGCGGCTGGCGAATCAGTTGCAAGCCCAGGCCACACGCTCCTTTTCCGAAGGAGAAATCGATTTTCTACAGTATGTACAATTGATAGAAAATTCACGGTCACTTCGTATCCAATACCTAGAAGCGAAGCGGGACTATTTAATCAATCAACTCGAACTTATTTACCTAAATCCCTCATGAAATCTAGTTCAAAAATACTTTTAGCGCCTGTTTTAGCCTTGATTCTGCTGACTTCCTGTGCCAAAAAAGAAGATGGTATTGAGGTGGGTGAAGCGCCAAGCGAATCCACTGAAATCCAGTTGACGGAGGAGCAATTTCAAACCATGAAAATGGAATGGGGAGAATTGCATACCGGAGAATTTTCGGAGGAAATTGCTGTCCAAGGCACGGTTCAAATTCCGGTGGAAGGGATGCGTGAAATCACCACTTATTTTGGGGGATATGTGCAAGATTTGAAGTTGATTGAAGGGGAGGAAGTTCGGAAGGGCCAAGTCTTGTTTACCTTAGAAAACCCAGAGTTTCTACGCTTGCAACAGGATTACTTGGAAACAAAGAGTCAACTGTCCTATCTGAAAGCAGAATGGGAACGGCAAAAGACCTTGGCGCAGGAACAGATTTCAGCGCAGAAAAACTTCTTAAAAGCTGAGGCAGACTATCAAGCAGCGTTGGCAAAAACGCAAAGTTTGAAAAAGCAGTTGGCACTAATTTCGATTGATGGAGAGACACTTTCTCCTGCCTCCATGAGGAGCAAAATTTCCATCACCTCACCGATTGCTGGTTTTGTGGAGGAGGTTCTGGCTGTGCCAGGACAGTTTTTACCTTCTGCAGCCAAGGCTCTTGCCTTGATCAGTAAGGAGCATATTCATGTGGAGTTGGTACTTTTTGAGAAGGATGCGAACAAGGTTCATGTCGGCCAACTAGTCGAATTTACAAGCCCTGATCGTCCGGATGAGGTGCTAAAGGCAAAGATTAAAGTTGTGGGCAAGTCCATCAATGCGCAGCGACAGATCAATGTGCATGCAGACCTGATTGATGAAAAGGAGGAAGCTAAACTGACCCCGGGTATGTTTTTGCAAGCTCGAATTCAATTGGATCCACAACAGTCTTTGGCTGTTCCTGAAGAATCGATCATTGAAGTAGGAGAGGATTACTACATTTTGGTTCAAAAATCAAAAAGTGCAGGCGCTTTCACCTTACAGAAAATAAAGGTAACTCCAGGAGCCAAAGGCAAGCATTACCGAGCAATCGCCACCGAGGTTGCCTTAGATTCCACAGCTGTAGTGTTGATCAAAGGAGGATTTAATTTACTCTAATAAGTTTGGGTGGAATGGAGTTAAATAAGTTTGTTGAAATTCAGACTGGATCAATATCTTTATCCCTTCGAATTTTAGGCAGCTAAATTTCTTCCAAATACCATGCACCATCCCTTAGACAATCCCATTTGGACAGCCCTCAACTCAGGAGGAGCTACACATGCCTTTGGGCGAGGAGATGCACTTTTTATTGATCGGAAGATGGGCTTCTTTGCGGGTCTTCTCCGCTACGATGTCGAGCAATTGGATCACTTGTATGCTGTGATGGATTCAGGAATGCGGGTGATTCTATTCACGCCAGGATTTTTGGAATTGGATGCCAAATGGAAGGTGCGCAATGACAATGCCTTGTTGCAGATGGTCTTCGAAAAGCCTACCAATCCTTTGAATTTAGATTCGGCTATTCGGGCATTGGGTGCTGCAGATGTACCCGATATGTTGGCATTAACGCATTTGGCCAAGCCAGGACCCTTTTTAGAAAATACGATCGACTTTGGAGGCTATTTCGGCTATTTTGTAGACGGGAGATTGGTTTCCATGGCAGGAACCCGCCTAGCAGCAGGCCCCTACACTGAAGTAAGTGCGGTCTGTACGCATCCTGAATTTGTGGGAAGAGGATTGTCGCAACTCGTTTTGCCTCATGTGTTGAATTACATTCAGCAACGCCATCAAATCCCTTACCTCCAACTTTATCCGGACAATCTCCCCGCTTACCGATTGTACCAAAAAATAGGCTTTGTGGAGCGAGCCAATTTGCGCGTGTATTCCTTGGAAAAGTAAGGATTTGCAGACTCCTTAAAACACTGTCTTGGGTACATCCTTTTTGTAGAAACTTTAGCAATTAATTGGAGTACAATCTAGTTTTCATCCTGCCAAGGACTACTCAGGGTGCATAGAAAATCCCTATATTTCAATTCCAACTTTCTTTTCTGGGTTATCAACTAACTGCTTGTCGCCGATGAACTCCTTCAAATTACTTGTACTCGCCCTCCTTCTTTTTTCTCAGAACCTTTTTGCACAAACCAAAACGACCAAGACGGAGCATGTGGTGTTGGTGACCTTAGATGGGCTACGCTGGCAAGAATTGTTTCGAGGAGCCGACTCCTTGTTGGTAGACGATACAGGAATGGTAGAAAAATCCGGCTCCTTGCTAGCGGATTTTTGGCATTCGGATCCACAGGTTCGTAGAACCAAACTGTTCCCTT
>JBJOOF010000198.1:0-8300 GCA_046051425.1 Bacteroidota bacterium | reverse complement strand
GAATACCGCCAAAATCCCATAGAGGAGAGCAACGATCACCGTGCCCTTGGTATTTTTGATTAGGTAAAAAGAAAGAACTGGTAGTACCTGCAAGGCATGCATGCCAATGAAATGCGATACGCGGAGATCACCTACTGTTTTGCTCCATCCCAGGATCCATAAATTGGAATTGTCATTCACTGCCCCGACGGTATGACTTAGCCGGGAACCCATCGCAAAGCCTTCAAAAGAAAAGACCACAAAAATTAGGATGCTCAGTCGAATGGCCCAGAGGTAGTAGGGAGGGAGTTGCGGAAAAGATTGCGTAAAAAACTGGAAGCCAACAAATGCGGTATAAAGCGTAACCAGCGTGGCAGCCAGAGCCATCATCGAAAAGAGGCTGGCATACAGGGGGGAACTGGTATTGTAGTGTGAGGTTTCTCCTTTTCCAGCCATGATGGCGATGTAGACGATTTCAAATCCCAGAAGAAGGATGACTGACCAGTTGAACAAGGGCTGGTTGAATCCTCCCAAGTAATGGCAGTACCAAGCCATAGCCCAAGCAAACAGGAAGGTGGAGAGGGCAAACTTGAACGGCTTTAACCAGGCATTGACTCCATATACCTGCGTCGTCGTGGTTTTTGAAAGGATAAAAAAAAGTAGCCCTAAACCCAAGCAGACCAATCCATAGTAAAATAGGGTTTCGTTTCTGGACTTGAGTTCTGAGATAAAGGAGATCACCTTTTTATAGTTTAATTGGGTTAGTGAATGGTCGAAAGGTAATCATTTTACTAGGACCTAAACTTACTTCTATTCCACATAATCCAGATCCTTGTTGAAGGTTTCCTCAGAACTGTAGGCCGAATAAATCGCCAGAAGTAGGACAGGTATCCCAACGATGGCAAGGCTGTAGGCAATTCCAAAATCTGGTTTGAGCGCTTGAAAAAACACAGTCATCGGGATCAGCAGCCCTCGAATAAAGTTGGGAACGGTAGTAGTTACCATTGCCCGGATGTTCGTGCCAAATTGCTCGGTTGCATTGGACATCATCACCGCCCAGAAACCAATTCCCGTGCCTAGGATGGCAAAGATCAGGTAAACCTGGGTGAGATCGGTTATGGGGAAGAAAAGGATCAGAAGCGTGCCGATGAGGGAAATGCACAAGAAGATGAGTAATGGGATGCGTCTAGATTGGAGTTTTTGGCTCAGCCAACTGCAGCCCAAATCGGCAAGGGCAATCGCGGTGTAGGTGACAATCACCAATTTGGCAACTAGGGTAGGCTCCACCTCAAGTTTAAAGACAGTTTTAACCAATTCGGGTGCCCCAGTCAACAACAGGCCTACAATAAAATAAGTGGGCAAACCAATCAGGATGCATTTGAGGTATTTTACAAATCGGGCACGGTTGGTAAACAAGTAAAAGAAATTCCCTTTGGAAACCTTTGGTTGCTGTTTCATCTGCTCATACATGCCACTTTCTGCTACGCCGAAGCGCAAGGCGAGCAAGAGAAAGCCAAGGATTCCTCCAATTTTATAAGCAGTTTGCCAAGGGAGATTTAAACCAATGATTGCTGCAAAAACGGCTCCCAACATGCCCACCGAAGAGATGATCATGGTGCCGTAGCCTCGTTTTTGTTTGGACATGATTTCGGATACGATGGTGATTCCTGCTCCCAATTCTCCGGCAAGTCCAATTCCAGCGATGAAGCGGCACCATTTGTATTGCTCCACGGAGACGATGTAGCCGTTCAGGAAATTTGCTAGGGAGTAGAGTAGGATAGAAAAAAAGAGCACGGAAAGTCTTCCTTTTTTGTCTCCAATCGCGCCCCAAAGTATCCCACCCAAGATCAATCCTCCGACCTGCCAGTTCAAGATGGACAGACCTACTGCTAAGGATTCTTCGGGCGCTACCCCCAGTGTAGTCAAACTGCTTTGGCGGACTATGCTAAAAAGTAGAATGTCGTAGATGTCCACAAAGTAGCCCAAAGCAGAGACCAGGATGGTCAGTGTAACTAGGTATTTCGGATTGATTTTCATTATCTAAGCCTATTGATGCGTTGTCAAAGGTTTCACACTATACCGATTCCAGTTTGATGGATATGATCAAGCAGAGCGCTCTCCAATTGCCCGCTTTTTTTCCAAAATTCCGCATCAAGTGACTCGATGGCCTGAGTTATTTGTTCTTGAGGGAATTGATCCAATTGCGCTCTTCGGGCATCTGGTCCCTTGGGAACACCAATAGGAAAATAGACTTGATTGAATGTACGCAACTGATTTGAAACGAATGAAAAATTCAAGTAGTCCAGATCTTCGATCATGTCCTCGATTCTGTCCGCATGATGATTCATGTAAAGGTCCCAAAGCCCGCCCAGACACAAGGGTTCCAAGTTGAACCAGACCCGCTGCGCCCGCGTCAACAGGGTATAATCAGAAAAACCAAGTTCACAAACCTTCACCCAGGCTTCTTGTGCTTCTTCTCGTGTCATGGATTATTTCGTAAGGTTTTGGGTTTAGTACCAGGGTTGGTTTAGTTCCAAAGTTCAACGGAAATACGGATTAAAAGACGTTTACCTATTGACTTTTCTTTAAAGAATTGACCACAAAATACACTAGCGGCAAAAATACAAGGACCAAAGTCAGAGGCAAAAACCATACGCCTAATCCTTCGCCTGTTCCTTTGGCTTGTTGAATGGTTTGGAACGAAATTCCAGCGAAAACAAGCACTAAAATTAGTTTGAGGAAACGGATCATTCGTGTTGCGTTCGTATACTGGCTCAGCGCATTGTCTGGCGTGATGGGGGTAGGGAAATTAAAAATATGTGGAAAGCGATTAAGCAGGGTCAGTCCGATGTAGAGTAGGGTAGCGATTAGGGGCAAACCAATAATCGATGCCTTTGTCCCAAAACCATCTGCATCTCCGGCGGCGTTAAAGTGCGTTGGGATGGTATCTGGTAAACTGGAATAGCTTGTACCTGTCCAAACCCAAAGTGCCAAGAGTACACCCCAGCCAAGCAGTTCAAAGACTTGATCTGTTGGAGTGAGTTGAATTTTGAGTTTGGGTCTTTCTTCTGGAGTCATGGATATTTTTGGGTATTTACCACTGTTGGAATCGGATGCCCACCTGCTTGTCTAAGATGGCAAATTCTTTGGCTCCCCAGGGTCTGCGTGTCACCTGATTGAGATTCGGATGCAGTAGCTGTGGATGGGAAGCGGATATTTGTGCATACACTTCTTCGATATTTTCCGTTTCAATCCGTAGCTCTGGGTAATGTTCTTGGGCCAATTGTTGGTCTTGAAAAAGCATGATTCGTATGCCGTCTTTTCCCAAAACACAATAGGGCTGCGCTGTCTTTAAATCTTGGTGTTCAATTGTGAATTGAAGGCAGTCCACGAATAAGTTTAGCCCGTCTTTAATATCAATGTAGAATACGCTGGGGACTAATTTTGAAAATTTCATAGTGTGAGACCTAGTCGGTTTTCCCTTTGAAGGATGCAAAAATCGCCATGGCATGTCCATGACCCAAGTCAAACTCCTCTTTGAGCCAGTTGGTAATTTCTGTGGCTTTTGTGCTAGGGTTTAATTTTCCGTCCACCATAAATCCTTTTTCCTCCGCTAACTTTTTAAAATCGTCCGGGGTCTTGCCAGTCTTGGCTTTGATGTTGTCTAGGTAGGCTTGAAATGACATAGGGGGTGTTTTCTTGGTTGACTTGTATTTAAAGTGTATTCGGGAGTGGAGGTGTTTTTATTAAATCCAAGGGAAAGAATAAAATTAGGAATAACAAGTTAGAGCGATCGTCTGTGGTTGATTTTAGAGGAAAAAAATATCAGATTTCCGAAGATTTAACGATAATTGGCGAGTTGATAGTGTTCATTGCTCACTTTCTCCATCCATTCCACTACTTTTCCATCCAGTTCTTCTTGGATGGCAATATGGGTCATAGCCATAGTAGCCGATGCACCATGCCAGTGCTTTTCCCCTGGCGCAAACCAGACGATGTCACCAGGTCTAATTTCTTCAACTGTACCCCCTTCCCGTTGGACTAAACCTATCCCTGACACCACAAGTAGCGTTTGACCAAGGGGATGGGTATGCCAGGCTGTTCTTGCTCCTGGTTCAAAAGTTACTTCTGCCGCACTGGCTCGTCTATGTCCGTTGGGTTGAAATAAATAGTTGATTCGAACTGATCCAGAGAACCAATCTTCTGGGCCTTTAATCGAAGGCTGAGAACCTAATCTTATAATTTCCATTTATTTTTTGTGTTTGTGCGATTCAAGCCAAGCTGCAAATCAGTTTTATCTTTTTTAATGGTCTAGCAATTTAATAGTGACCTTGACGGAACCCGAACCTAATGCCTGCGCCAGGCCGTTCGGGTTTTCAACTTTTCCGAGTTTGGTATAGCCGTAAGGACTGCTGAATGTTTTATAAAACAATACCAGCGTAGTTGAACCCCAAAGCATTAGGTCTCCTGAATGGATGGTGCCCGGATTCGTTACCTGGGTAGGAAGACCCCGAGTTAGTTCTGAGAATTTCTCATTGCTGTTGAGGTCCTTCATTTCCAGTGTCAAAGGCAACATTGCTTTGAAAGAGGTGGCGGCGGCGTTCGTTTCTAGAGTTGCATTGAAACTAGTCGTACCCACCTGAATGATTATCGTGTCTTTCATGAGTGAAGCGGTTTTAATCGGAATTTCTGACGCACCTGCATTGTAGGTGATGATCTCGGTTTGGGAACAAATAGATCCTAGAAAAAATGAAAAGAGGAGCAGGGAATTGGTAAACAGGTACATTATCCGCTGATTTTTAGTGAATTGGGTTGTTTAATTTACAAGTATTTCCTAGTAAGGGTTAATCGTAGTTAAAGGTTATTGGACTCTTCGTATTTCAGTAATTTTTGAAAGTCTGAAAGAAATGGCTCTATGCAGGTTTGGTCGGTTTTAAAACAGAATTTTAGGTACTGATCTTCGTGTGAACCCCCAACTTGTCCAAACACAAGTACATTTCCAAGCGATTGCATTTCGAAATTCAGACTTGCATCACTGTCGTTGTCTTCAAGTATGGCGCTTCCTACTAGTGTTAAGTGCATTTTTTTCAAATCGGCACACATTTTTTCTATTTGGTCACATCGTACGCAAAAATGGGATGTACCGCTAAATCCTTTTGACAGAACTGTTAAATAAAACGTGAAATTGATTTGAACTAAATAGCGGGTTGCAAAAGAAATTCGTTCCGTTTTTGTGTTCGTTTTTAATTCTATGATGTCATCAATTTCAATCATGGAGTCTTTTGGCTTTGTAGCCTTTTAATGTGGTGTGTAACGAGTTTATTTCTTCGTTTTTCTCCCTTTTAGTTGCATTTTTAGATATCAAAGTCCATAGTTTAGTGGGGATTTTCATACCGTTTTAGGCAAGTCTTTGATTTATGTCAATAACCTCCTTTTGTTTCTTGGCTGGACACTAGTTTGACTTACCTTGTTTTCTACTTCTCTTTGCTGTCTGCTTTATCCACTGAATGACATCCTCAACCGGTGATGGATCAGAAGCATTACCGGTGTTGTGTCCCAAATTTGAATAGAGGCGGTAATCAAAAGGTTTTCCTTGGCTTTTTAGGGTAGTTAATTGTTCGATGCACAGCTGTGCTGGAACCTGAATATCCTTTGCTCCATAGAGCCAAAGTCCAGGGATAGCAAGTTTGGACAGGGAGTGTTTCGGGTCAGTAGGGGAAAATTGAAATCGGTCGGGGTCGTTTTTGATGTGTTCACGTGCCTCGGCTTCGGAATGAGTTTCCCAGTAGTTCGGGTCACCATTCGTGTGAAACTGAAACCGAAGTTGTTCGAGGGAGGTGATCGTTGGTCCGCTAAATAAAACCATAAAATCTACTGAAGGATTTAGGGTAGCAGCCATCGGAATGACCCATCCTGCTTGACTGGAGCCAACCAAACCAACAGGCAAATCCATTGCTACCTCTTGCAGTTTATTCACAGCCGCGCTCGCGTCTTTTGCCAAAAGGCTGAGGTTAATGGAATCCACGTTATTGGTTCCCACCTCCGGACCTGCATAAGTTCCCCCAGATGCTCCGACTCCACGCTTGTCGTAGGTGAGAACGGTGATTCCATGAGCAGCCAACCGTTCTGCAAACCGAGTCATTCTTTTTTCTTGGCCTGAACCATGGACTAGAACTATCGCTGCTTGTGGATCGGAAGGGGAAATGAGGGTTCCAGCGAGGATTACCCCTTCGCTGGTAAAGGTGATGTCCGTTTGTCTAATGGAATCTAATGATTGAGCAGTTGCCCCATGGAATGCAATCCAACAAAGAAAAAATAAAGGCAGGGAAAGCAACGACTTGATGCGTCGGATGCTGCTTAGTTCTCCTGTTTGAGCACTTTTCCGAAACCTTAGTTTTATCGCCATTTTCCAGTTTTTTTTAATATCGAATGATGAATGTCGAAGGCTGAGGGAAGAAGAAATTAACGATTAAAGTAAACCTACTTACGTTAAAGCGAAAACAGATTTAACTTATCAAAAAAAACGATTTAATTGAATTTGAAAAAGAAAAAGGCAACAGCAGCCCATTCCTTATCAATACCCTTTGCATATCCTATGGTTGAATAGTTGCTGTTTTGGACAGTGCCATCATCCTTGATATAGCCAATGGTTGAATAATTGCTATTTTGAACGGTTCCATTGCTTTTCACATAACCTACAGTCGAATAGTTGCTATTTTGTATCGTTCCGTCGCTTTTGATATAGCCTATCGTTGAGTAGTTGCTGTTTTGAATGGTTCCGTTTGATTTGATGTAACCAACGGTCGAATAATTGCTGTTTTGGATGGTGCCGTCAGGTTTAATGTACCCAGTAGTCCCGTAGTTACTGGATTGGATTGTTTGACCTTTCACTGTCGCAAATGCGAAAAGAATCAAGGCGGTTAAGAGTAGTGTTTTCATAATTTTTTTTTTTTGGGATGATTGATCGAAATTTAAATGAATAAAAAGAGCGATATTTTATTCGCAGTCATCTTTATATAAATCCATGTAGTCAAAAATTATGGATATAGCCTCCTCCCTCATGTCTTTTTCCAATGCTTTATTTTCTCTTACGCTATTTGTTAAGTTGTAGACTTCACACCAATCAGAATCCATTGCTTGTTGAGCAAATATAAGTGCTGCAATTATTTGAATGGTATAGCTTTCTTCGTTTCCAGTTCTTGCCATTTCAGCCCACATTGCCGCTTCGGTGACATCAAAATAATTGTCTAAGGCTTTTATATAGGCATAACAAATTAGAATTTCTGAGCTTGCATTAAATAAGAAAAACCCATCTTCGGTTTCCTCTAGATATTTAAGAAATATTTCTGCATTATTTGTTTCTTCAAATGCTATTTCCCAACCTGAATTAGCAACTTTATTTATTAGAGCAATTTTTACTTCTATAGGGTTGCTGTTATCACTCAGGTAGTTCATTATTTCTGAAGTAAGTTTACCTTTTGATTCACTCGCTATTTGGATTAATTGCAAATCTTTGTAAGCCTCACAAAAAGGAGTGGAGGTTAAAGGAGAGTCTGCTAAAAGTTTTTGATTCACGAGTAAGCCGAAAACTAGTGCTATGAATAGTTTACTTTTCATTTTTTTAATTTTAATTATTGCTATTTTTTTGTTTTATAAAAAACTCTTGATTTTGAAATCCTCCATTTTTTACAAATTCAAGAAAATTTTTGTTTTCTAGTTTAAATTTGTAAGGAATAGAATCTAAAGTCTCTTTTCCTACTTTTCTTAAAGCCTCAACCTCTTCTTCTCTTATGTTACTTAACATAAGTACTCCTTTGGTTAGCTTCACTTTTCTTATCCCCCAGCCTTCATCATCCCAATAATTGTTTAGATAATAATTGTTTTTATGCATTCTGAGTATATTTTTTTCATTGATCTGAAAAAGGGTATCTTTTCCATTTTCTTTAATTTGTAAACTGTCACCAATTCTAATGATAGGCCATTTTTTATTTTCTTTGATGTCAATAACAGTGTCTCCAGAAATTGAATAATTACTGTCAAGTTCTGAAATATGCATTTTTAAATCTATATCGTATTCTCTTTGAATCATTTTTTGATCGATAAACAATCTTGAATTTCCATCCTCGCTTAAATATTCTCCAACTAATTGATTTGGGAATTCACTTAGATTTTCCTCTTCAATTGGTTGTGGGTCATGAAAGGTTATTGGCGGCCTCTCTACACAAGAAAAAATCAGCGTGGTAGATAGTAAAAGTATTTGGAAAGAATAGTTTTTCAGTTTCATTCTTGGTTACTTTTGGAAGATTACTTTATAAATGGTT
>JBJOOF010000197.1:0-7370 GCA_046051425.1 Bacteroidota bacterium | reverse complement strand
TGATTTTCATCAAAAACATTGATAACGTAGTTCCTGATCGACTTAAACCAGTTACGAAATCCTACAAAATGGCCCTTGCTGGCTTATTGTTGGAAGTCCAATCTCGCGTATTTGAAGCCTTGAATGCGCTTGAAGAAGTATCCACACAGTCGGTAAGGAAAGCCCAAGAAGTATATGTTTCGGATTTGGGAGGAATTGTTCCAGAGGGAATCCAAAACGCTAGCCTAGCAGAGCAAGCGGCGTTTTTTCAAGCCAAATTGAATCGACCAATTCGAGTTTGTGGAATGGTCAAAAACACCGGTGAACCAGGAGGAGGGCCTTTTTGGATCCATGAAAATGACGGTACACAATCCCTTCAAATACTGGAAACCGCCCAAATTGATCTAAATGACTCCGCATCCAAACAGCATTTTCAAGCATCCACCCATTTCAATCCTGTGGATTTGATTTGCGGAACGCGCGATTACCGAGGCCAGGCCTTTGACTTGCTTCACTTCCGTGACATGAATACTGGGTTTATCACCGAAAAATCAAAAAGTGGAAAGGTGCTAAAAGCCTTGGAACTACCTGGATTGTGGAACGGGGCTATGGCAAACTGGAACACTCTTTTTGTGGAAGTGCCCTTAGTCACTTTCAATCCCGTAAAAACCATCAACGACCTGCTTCGAGAAGAGCACCAAGCCTAAGTAATTCTTTTCTGAACTAGGGTCAATAAAAGCCCTTTTGGATTTGCTCTGCTAGGTAGGCTTTGAGTTCATTCCCCTCCTCTACCTTGATTTCTCCAGGTAGCCCCAGAATAAATCGAGCCAAGCCAGGCAAGTGCGGAATCTCCCCTTCAAAATAGTAGTGATTCCGATTTTTGATTTGGATAAAAGGTCGAGCAGTGGGATACTCCTCTACCATCAACTGGTAGGCCTTCTTGCTGAGTTTGAGTTTGATGTGAATCTTTCCTTTTCCAGTAAATCCAAACAAGGCTTGCTCTGGAAGTTCATGGGCGGATTCAAACTTCCATCCTTCAGAAGCGATGACCACCTCTCCCATCCGTTCCACTTTAAACATTTTCATGGTTTGACTCTCCAGTTCAAAGGCATGAATGTGCTCGTAATCGGAAGTAAATCCAACGGGCTCCACCAAGCGATCTGATACCGTATCGCTGCGCAAGGAATAGTAATCCTTGATCCAAACTTGCTTTTTCTGGGTGATTCCCTGAGCAATTAGATCCACCATTCGCCCAAGGTTGGCCTTGAAAAGGTCTTCCGTACTCAGTTGAACTTCTGATTGGAGGTTCAACTTTTGAACTACCGCATCTTTAAGCGCATTTCCTTTTCCCTGCGTTTCCAAGAGTGTGCTGAGCCATTGGTTTTCCTCAGCGGAAAAAGTGGTGTTGCTGCTAGGCTTGGGAAGGTACTCCGGGCGCTCCTGGATTTTATACTTGCTAAATTCCTTAACTACCACAAATCCCAAGGCTTCCAAAAGCTTGAAGTACCTGTAAATCGTCCGCTCGTCAGTTTGCAACAATTCCGCAAGTCGGTGAACAGGCTTGCCAATGGTGCCTTGCAAGAGATTGATTAACTTAAATACCCGTAAAATCTTTTGCTGCTCAATAGGACTAGATTTGGCCATGGTGTTTTTGACGATTAGTGTCCAAAAATAAGAAGATGGAAATTATCAAACTAAAATTTGACACTATTTGTCAATTAATTTGAGATAAAAATAAAGGCCTCAATCCATGAAGAATTGAGACCTAGAATGAATTTGAACCAAACACAGAAACCGATCAGGACAAGATCTTACTTGTTGATCGTGAGTGTAGAACCTGAAACAGAAGTGCTATAAACATCTAAAGGCTGGCCAGCCGGGCCTTGCACCACTTTTCCTGCGGTATCAAAAATGGAATTATGACAGGTACAGGTAAATTGACTATTGGTGAATGACCAACTATCGAAACAACCGGAGTGGGTACATACCGAGGTCAAAGCCACATAGGCACCATTGAGATTCGCTACTAACGTTTTGGCAGAAGTGATTAACAACCAACCTCCTGAAGCGGCTAGCTTGTTTTGAATAGTGAGATTAACCTGTACCGTATTTCCTGAAATGGTAATTCCATTGGGAGCGGTTGTATTTGGCGGCGTAGTTGTATCGTCGGGTTCTTCTGAACTCACACAGGAGGTAAAGAATGCGATCCCGAAAGATCCTACAACGGCTGCCAAACCTGCTTTTTCCAAAAATTGTCTTCTTGATTCAGAAAGACTCCCCGATTGCAAAAATTGATCTTTTTTCATTTCATTAGTGATTTAGAAAAAATTTATAACTCTCAATTAATCAACTCTTTTGAAATAAAAAGGTTTGGAAAATCCTTAAAAATGTTTGGGTTTGAGGATTTCACTTACGATAACCGCATCCCGAATAGATTTGGGGTTCTTTAATAAGTCAGCATAAGGATTTCGATTTTCCTGGGGAAGTTCATAAATCTTAGGCCGTGCAGCGAGTGTAGGCTCAATGGTAGCCTCGGTCTGCTCATAAAACTGCTGCCTAGCATTTCGTCTCGAACTTTCTGCTTCAACATCTACCCCTTCAGCAACTATAACCTCCCGTTGTGGTAGTGAATGCCTCTTTGGCTTTTTGTGATTTGAAGAGGTAGAAACAGGCTCCTCTGGTTGAACAGGTGGTGCTTCAACTACTACCTCAGGAATTTTTGGCTCTTGGCTTTCACGAATCTCCCGTAGCAATTCTTCAAAAGTGAACCCTTTTTGAGGAGCATCAGGAGTTGGATTATCTCCATCTGGGAGGGATTCAGGTTTCTTTTTTGAACTTGCCCGATACAGAAAATAAGCCACAATGGCTACGACATAGATGATTTGTCCGAATTCCATGGAGTTAAGGTACTCCAAAAAGTTGTAAATACGAATCAGCCTAATTTTTTCTGAAAAGACACTTTCAATTTTCTTTTTAAAATAGGGCCTATTCCCAGGTTTTTTTTGCCTAATTCCTAGAATCGAGCTATTTTGAACCCTTATTCCCTATAAAAATTAGTAATGCTACTTAGTAAGCTGGAAATCAAAGGATTCAAAAGTTTCGGAGACAAAATGGTCATCCATTTTGACAAAGGCATTACGGGTGTGGTGGGTCCCAATGGCTGTGGCAAATCCAATGTAGTGGATGCGATTCGTTGGGTCCTAGGTGAACAAAAATCACGAATGCTCCGCTCTGATAAAATGGAGAACGTGATTTTTAACGGTACCAAAAATAGAAAGCCAACCAACCTAGCAGAGGTATCCCTCACCTTTGAAAATACCAAGAACCTACTCCCCACCGAATACACGCATGTCACCATCACCAGAAGGTACTACCGCAGTGGGGAAAGTGAATACCAAATCAATGGGGTTACCTGCAGGCTCAAGGACATCACCAACCTATTTTTAGATACCGGTATCAATTCCAATTCCTATGCGATCATTGAACTCAAAATGATCGATGAATTGCTCAACGACAAGAATAACTCCCGTCGTGAGCTTTTTGAAGAAGCAGCTGGAATCTCCAAGTTCAAAAACCGCAAGCGTGAGACGCTACGCAAATTAGAAGATACCGATGCTGACCTTGCTCGAGTAGAAGACTTGCTTTTTGAAATCGATAAAAACCTCAAGTCATTAGAAAAGCAGGCCAAGCAGGCATCCAAGTACTTTGAAATAAAGGCAGAGTACCGAGTCGCTAGCATCAACTTGGCCAAGAAGTCCTTGGAGCAATTGCAACTTGCCCTTGTGGATACCCAAAGCAAGATCCAACAGGAATCTGACCGCAAGTTGGAGATTCAAACCCAAATTGCTGACCTAGAAGCACAATTGAGTGCTGCTAAGGCGGATTTGATTGGAAAAGAAAAGTTACTCGCCTCCAGACAAAAAGCTCTCAATGAGCAGGTCAACAAAATCAGGACCTTTGAATCGGATAAGAAAATAAAAAATGAGCGCCTCCGATTTTTAGAGGATCGGTCTCAGGCCCTACGCGAACAAATTGACCAAGATCGAAAATCCAATGAGCGTGCAGCATTTGCAATACGATCCCTCGAACAAGAAAAGGAAGCAGCTGAGAAGATTTTAGCCGAAAAAGAAGTGTTAGTCGCTCAGTTACGGGAAGCCTACGACCTTCAAAAAACTGCTGCCTCAGAAAAGCAAGAGCAGCACAAGGAACTCAGTCAGCAAGTTTCTCAAATCAAAGAGCGCGTTTACCAAGCGGGCAAGGAAGTTGAAATCAAGCAAATTCAATGGTCTACCCTCAAACAAGAACTAGAGCGTACCTCCTCAGACGATAGTTCCCAGGAAGCCAGTCTCGCGGATTTTGAACAGAATTTAACCCGGATCAAGTCCCAACTGGATGAAGCCCAGCAGGCTTTTGACCTACTGAAACAAAAGCAAGAAGATCAAGACCAAAAAGTAGAAGAAACGAGCCGAATCGTCGAAATGATCCGAGAGGAATTGACTCAGGTATCCCGTAAACTGGATTCGAAAACGAATGAATACAACTTGACCAAGTCCTTGGTTGAAAATCTGGAAGGATTTCCCGAAGCCATCAAGTTTTTAAAGAAGAATCCAAGTTGGGGCAAGGATGTTCCCCTCCTATCTGATCTCCTTACGACCGATGAAAAGTACCGGGTGACTATCGAAAATTACCTGGAAAACTACCTCAACTATTACGTAGTAGATACTGAGGCTGAGGCCATTGCTGCCATCCAATTGCTCAGTGATGCAGCTCGAGGAAAGGCCAACTTTTTTATCTTAGATCATTTCGAACATTTTTCCCCAAGTCAATCTCAGATTTTCCCAAATGCGATCGCTGCTACGGAGATTATCGAATTTGACATCAAATACAGCCGGTTGATCAACTTCATTCTGGACAATGTCTACATCGTTCAAGGCGAGTACCAGGATTTCCCAAGCCAAAAAGAAGGCGTTTTTCTTGCTGAATCAGGGAAGTACATCAAGAAGAAATTTTCCCTATCCGGCGGTTCAGTAGGCTTATTTGAAGGCAAGCGAATCGGTCGAGCCAAAAACCTGGAAAAATTAGAAAAGGAAATTAAGGAGCTCAATAAAAAAGTGAGCACTTCACGGGCCAACCTGGATCAAAAATTGGGTGAGTTGACCAAGCTGAAGGAGTTGAGTTTCAAAAAGGCTCTGGAAGAAAGCCAGGTGACCTTGCAGGCAATGAATTCCGAATACATCTCGGTTCGGACCAAAAAGGAACAGCTTTCAGAATTGCTGACCTCCAACGCAACCAAGCGGGAAGACATTTTGGCTCGAATTGCAAGTCTAGAAGAAAGCCTGGAGCAAATCCAACCCTTGCTTATCAAAGAAAAAGCCCTTTTTGAGGAATTAGATGAACAACTTCTTCAAGTGACCGAAGAGTTGGAACAAGTAAATAAGCTCCTGGCGGATAAATCACAGCTTTTCAATCAAGAGAACATCACCTACATCCAGCAGCTCAACCGGGTAAGTAATGCGGAGCAAGAAATCAGCTTCAAGCAAGCTGCATTTGAAAGCTCAAAAGAGCGGATTGAAAAATCCCAAGAAGAACTGGCTCAATTGGATGCTGAAGTTAAGACCCTCCTGGACAACAACGAAGTAAAGGACGATGAATTGATCGCGCTTTACACCGAAAAAGAGGACATTGAATTGGGGGTAACGGAAGCGGAAAAAGTCTATTACGGGACTCGAGGGCTGATTGACGAACTGGACACGCGAATCCGAAGTTTGCAAAAAGCCAAAGAAGGTTACGATGATTTGGTGCTCGCCCTACAATCCCAAATCAATGAAATTCGTCTCAAAATGGCGGGGATGAAGGAACGCTTAAATGTTGAGTTTGATCTGGACTTGGAAGCACTGATGGCAGAAAATCCCTTGGTAGACGAAGGATTTTTAGACTTTATGGAGGAAGAGCTCAAGGAATTGGTTCTCAAGCAAAAGGACCGTCTTGATAAAATAGGCCCGATCAATCCCATGGCTATGGAAGCCTACGATGAAATCAAGATTCGCTACGATTTCATCACTACCCAAAAAGAGGATTTGATTAAAGCCAAGGAATCTCTCCTTTCGACGATTTCGGAGATTGATTTAGTTGCCCGAGAAACCTTCTTGGATGCGTTTGGTAAGATCAAGGAAAACTTTGTACGAGTGTTCCGTTCCCTTTTCACTGAGCAGGACGATTGCGATCTGACACTTGTCGATCCAGAAAATCCATTGGAGTCTGCCATTGAAATTATAGCCAAGCCAAAAGGCAAGCGTCCATTGACCATCAACCAGTTGAGCGGAGGAGAAAAAACCTTAACGGCAACCTCCTTGCTATTCTCTATCTACCTATTGAAGCCTGCACCCTTCTGTATTTTTGACGAAGTGGATGCACCGCTTGATGATGCCAACATTGATAAATTCAACCAGATCATCCAGAAGTTTAGTGCAGAAAGCCAGTTTATCATCGTGACGCACAACAAGCGAACCATGGCAAGCACGGATATCATTTATGGTATCACCATGATTGAAGCAGGTGTCTCGCGCGTGGTGCCTGTGGATCTTAGAGAGTTGGATTGAAGCCAATCGAATTTCAGTAACTGATTTTTATCCATCCGATAAACATAATTTATTACTAACTTTTCGGTAATAAGTTTGACACATCAGTCCCCTACTTTTGTTTTATGGCAGTTAAGAAAAAGATTAAGGCTTCAGTTCTTGGAACCTACTTTTTAGTTATTTTCTTAATTGGCTTAGCTCTCTTTCCATTTTACGAGAAAGGCGCAATTGAACTAAAAATAAATCAACTCCATCATCCAATTTGGGATGCATTTTTTGCAAACATTACCCACCTAGGAGATGGGTTAGTTTTAGTAATTCCACTCCTCCTACTTATTTTTCACAAGTACTGCTATTTGATCCTTTTTGCTTTGTCTTCCTTACTCCACTTGATCCTGGTCCACATTGGTAAAAAATGGGTCTTTGGAGGAATGCCAAGGCCAGCAGAATACCTAAAGGATGTTTCATTTTACGAAGTACCCGGTATTGAACTACACCAATGGGGAAGCTTTCCTTCTGGCCACACCACCACTGCATTTATGCTTGCCTCATTTTTATTTTTGGTGTTGCCCAAAAAATACAAACTACATTATCTAGTGATGGAAATTGCCTTTATTGTTGGGTTTAGCAGAGTGTATTTAATGCAACATTTCCTGATGGATATCTGGGCTGGTGCATTGCTAGGAATTTTCTCTAGTTTGGTAAGCTATATTCTTGTTTTAAAGTTTTTCTCTAAAAAAACGTACCAAAAAAGTATTATTGAGAACCTCAAGCCTAAACCTTCCTTTTGAAATCTAGTCAAAGGGAGAGTAA
>JBJOOF010000196.1:0-5816 GCA_046051425.1 Bacteroidota bacterium | reverse complement strand
ATAGCTGGATTTGGATGAATGGTGTTTTTTTTAACCCTGTGTGATTTAGTTCACTAAATTCAAACCTTGGGCTAATCCATTTTTGTTGCTTACTTTTAAATTATGACTCGAGACATCCTTAGGCAAGCGCTACCTAATCTAACCGATCCCAAACTATTGGATCGTTTGTTGGAGAAGGGTCAGTTTTTAACTTTTGAATCGGGAAAAACGCTGATGGAACCGGGCCAATTTATAAAGGCTGTGCCTTTGGTACTGGAGGGTTCCATCAAGATCATGCGTATGGATGAGGATGGGAAGGAGTTATTTTTGTATTACCTGGAGCCAGGAGAAACCTGTGCACTTTCCTTGACTTGCTGTTCGGCTTCTAAGCCCAGTGAAATCAAGGCTGTAATTGAAGAAAAGGCAACTTTGTTATTTATTCCCATTCAGGTTCATGAGCAATTGACGGATGAGTTTAAGCAATGGAAGGATTTTGTTTCCACTACTTATCAGCATCGATTTCAAGAAATGCTAACTGTATTGGATGCAGTTGCTTTCAAACGCATGGATGAGCGCTTGATGAATTACATTGTTACCAAAATGAAGCAGTTGAAAACCAATGAATTGCATACCACGCACCAAGAGGTAGCCAATGAATTGGGAACTGCCCGTGAGGTGATCTCCAGATTGCTGAAGCAATTGGAAAAGAAAAAGTGGATTGAATTGGGTCGAAACGTCATCTACATCCGTGATGACTTCGAAGAGTTGATTAGCAAATAATTAGCGAAGGATAAGAAGGGGGACCTGGGTATGGAAAGCCATTTGAATCGAGTCACTTTTGGTAAATAGTTCTTCCAAAAAGCCCTGATGTGCATGGCTCATCACCAATATACCTGGATGTGATTTCATGTAAGTACCAAGTGCCTCTGTTGGTTTTCCACCAGTTAGTTTTAAGAATTCAGCCTTTATACTTGGATACTTTTTGCTGAGGTACTGCTTGATTCCCAATTCCAGAAGCACCTGTTTAAATTCTTTTTTTTCAAAAGGTTGCACATGGATTACTTGAAGTTTTCCTTTCCATTTTTTGACCTGCTTGGCCAACCAATCCAGCGTTGGAGGTTCGTGCTCGGCAAATTCCAAGCCAAGGACAAATTGATGAAGGTTGGTTTTGGCTGCAGTTGCAGGAACTACCAGGACTGGACAGGGGGCCTCGCGGATCACCGAAACTGCCACAGTACCGATCAATGATTTTGTAATTCCACTGGCTCCCTGAGTTCCCATCACAACCAAGTCTACTTTTTGTTTTGTGGCTTGTTGACTGATTTGAATTGCTGGGTTTCCCTCCTCGAGTTTAAACCTTAAGGATACCTGAGCATGTGCATGCTTTGCAAGCAATTCCTTACCTCTTTTTCTTCCTTCTTTGAGTTGCTGTTGGGTAAATAGCTCCACTTGGGATGCAAAGTCATAGTGCGGTTCTATGATATGGATTACCGTAATCCGATCTACTCTTGGAGATGCTAGTGCCAAGGCAATATCAAGGGCTTGGAGGGAATTTTCCGAAAAATCTACAGGAACGAGGTAGTGCATACGTGGTGTGAGTTTTAGTGTTTAAAAATGTGAGTTAGTAGGAAGGGGTACAGGCTAATCCTGGAAGTAAAAAAAAATCCATGTAGAGTATACGGATTCTAACTGGCTAAAGTTTAGTGATTTAGGATGTCTTGTAACATTTGTCACCGCTTTTGGGAAGACCTACACGCTAATTTTGAGATGTAAATTCTAACTTGTCATCCTCATGGGCGTTATTGTAATTATTGGTTTTGCAGCTGCAGTATTGATTGGCATCAGTTTGGGCCTGATTGGTGGAGGAGGATCTATTCTTACTGTTCCAGTGATGGTTTACATCTTGAAGATTGATCCAGTCTTGGCTACAGCCTATTCCTTATTTGTGGTAGGGAGTACCTCTTTAGTAGGTGCAGGTACTTACATGAAAAAAGGATTGGTGGATTACAAAACCGCCTTGGTATTTGCTATCCCTTCTTTTATTGCTGTTTTTCTAACGCGAAAATTTTTGGTTCCAGCCCTTCCAGATCCCTTATTTACCTTAGGTGAGGCAATCATCACCAAGAACATAGGGATCATGGTGTTTTTTGCAGTGATCATGTTGGCAGCGTCTTACTCCATGATCACTGCTAAAAAATGTGTGGATTGTGATGAAGATGAACCAGTTTCATTCAATTTCCCTTTGATTGCGCTAGAAGGCTCAGTGGTAGGGGTGATTACAGGGATTGTAGGTGCAGGTGGAGGATTTTTGATCATTCCAGCTTTGGTGCTACTCGCTAAATTGCCCATGAAAATGGCGGTAGGAACCTCACTGTTAATTATTGCCGCTAAGTCCTTGATTGGATTCTTAGGAGACCTTTCCACGCAGACCATCGATTGGCAACTCTTGTTGATATTTACTGGGCTTTCCATCATTGGTATTTTTATTGGAAGTGCCTTGTCCAAAAAAATAAATGAAAAGGTTCTCAAAACAGGCTTTGGTTGGTTTGTGTTAGTGATGGGTATTTACATCATTACCAAAGAATTGTTAGCAGTTTAAATCTCGATGCAAGAATACATTCAGGTCTTCATAGATGGGTATTACGGGTATTGGAACTACCTCAGTTCGGAAATTCTATACCCTTCCTGGCACAACTATTTCTGGTGGTTAATTGGAATCTCTGTGGTCGTGTGGGGGCTTGAGTTGGCATTTCCCTGGAGGAAAAACCAGTCCGCTATTCGAACGGATTTCTGGTTGGATGGCTTTTACATGTTCTTCAACTTTTTTCTCTTTTCCTTGATCGGCTACAATGCGGTATCCAATGTAGCCGTAGAGGCATTCAATGATTTTCTCGCGCTTTTTGGAATCAATAACCTAGTTGCATTTCAAATTGCCTCTTGGCCAGTTTGGTCTCAATTCCTGCTTCTATTCGTGGTGGCGGACTTTATTCAATGGAATGTGCATCGTTGGCTTCACCACAGCCCCTGGCTTTGGGAGTTTCACAAAGTACACCACTCGGTGGAGGAGATGGGTTTTGCTGCGCACTTGCGCTACCATTGGATGGAGACCATCGTGTACAAGTCAGTCCAATACATTCCACTTTCTATGATTGGCTTTGGTCTAGATGACTTTTTCATCTTGCACTTGGTCACCATCTTGATTGGTCATTTGAACCATGCCAATGTAAAGATCACCTATGGGCCTCTGAAGTATGTATTGAATAATCCGGTCATGCATCTGTGGCACCATGCGAAGGAAGTACCTGCAGGAAGCCATGGAGTCAACTATGGGATTTCATTGAGCCTTTGGGATTACCTCTTTGGTACGGCCTACATCCCCAATGAAAATGCAAATGAGCCGCTAGGGTTTGAAGAGGTGGAGACATTCCCTAAAACCTTTTGGCAACAACTTACCTATCCATGGAACAAGAAAAAGTAAGCAAACTTGATGCATTGAATAGTTTTCGTTTTGTAGGGATGCTATGCCTCCTTTTAGGATTGGCTCCCTTTTTTCCTGAGCCGCATGTCTGGGGCAAGATTCGCTGGGTAGCAGGCGGAGCAGTAGGGATGGGGACGATGGATTGGTTAGACTTGCTCTGGCATGGATTCCCTTGGGTACTTTTGGCTCGTCTCGGGGTACTGGAATTGAAGAAAAGAAAAAAAGCAGCCCTCAAGTAGGGGATGTGACTTTTATTACTGGAGATGCGGTCGCACCCGTTGTACTTTTGACTACCTAAACAACAACGACCATGTTTAATTTCTTTACTTCCAAAGCAAAAAAATACGAAGATATTCCAGCGGGTCCATTTCATGACCTCATGATCCAACCCAATGCTGTAATCATTGATGTGAGGACAGCAGGTGAGTTTGCTGGCGGCAAACTTCGTGGTGCTCGAAACATCGACATCATGTCTTCCACCTTCGTGTCTCAAATCAAAAATCTTCCCAAAGACAAAACCTACCTCATCTATTGCCGAAGCGGCAATCGAAGCGGTCAGGCCTGTGAAATCATGGGGGAGGAAGGGTTTGAAAATGTAAAAAACCTAGCCGGAGGCATCATGAGATGGCCATTTGAAACGGTCTAATCTTTTTCTTTCGTTTGTTACGAAGGCCTTTCCAACTGGAAAGGCTTTTTTGTTAGCGCTTCGGCATTTTATTCAATGCAATTCCTTTTTGCATTCTAGATTTGAAAGTAAGTAGGTCTTCAGGGGCTTTTTTGCTGTGTTTGGTACTGCGGCCTTGTACCCGAGCACGCCACATTTTGAAGGAACTTTTCTTCATTTGAAGGCGCATCAGTTGAATGGTCTCGCCCTCCGTAATTCCAAATTGACTCAAAATAGCATCAAAAGGGGTTCGATCCTCCCAGGCCATTTCGATGATTCGATCGATGGCTTCAGGCGAAAGTTCTTTTAATTTTTTCATTCTTCTAAAACCTTGAGGCGCCGGCAAAGTTTTAAGAATATGAAAATTTCTGTGGTCTGGTTGAAGCGTGATTTGAGGTTGAGTGATCACCAACCCTTGGCCGAAGCCATTGCTGCAGGATTCCCGATTCTTCTGCTGTATTGCTTTGAGCCCTCCCTGCTGGCTGCTCCGCAAAGTAGCGATCGGCATTGGCGCTTTGTATGCGAAAGTCTCAAAGACATGGAGCATCGATTACTACCACTGCAGGCCAATCTGTTGATCGTTAGAGCAGAAGTAAAAACGGTTTTTTCCCAAATCCAACAAAACTATTCCATTCAGTCCGTCTATTCTCATCAGGAAACGGGTATCGCGGTCACTTACTCCCGAGACCGGGAGATGGCGGCTTATTTCTCCGCCGAGGGCATCCCTTGGAAAGAGTTCCAGCAGCAGGGTGTGCAGCGCAAACGAAAAAACAGAAGGGGATGGGAGTCTTTTTGGCATGCCTTTATGACTGCTCCACTTGCTCATCCGGAATTCGATCGGGCTACCTTTGTTCCTGTACCTGAAGCGCAGCAACTCAAGCATGTTTTCACCACCTTGCCTGAATTATGGACCACTTCACAAGACCTTATGCAGCCTGGAGGAGAACGAAACGGGCGAAAGTACTTGAAAAGTTTTCTTGAGGATCGCGTCAAAAATTACAGCAAACAGATTAGCAAACCCGAAGGAAGCCGAACAGGCTGTAGCCGATTATCTCCCTATTTGGCTTGGGGATGTCTTTCGCTACGGGAAGTATTTCAAGCTTCTCTGCAAAAGTCAGCCACTGGTTTTCAAGCCCGTAACTTGGCTAATTTCCAGTCGCGTTTACGCTGGCATTGCCACTTTATCCAAAAATTTGAGATGGAGTCCCGTATGGAAAAAGAGCCCATCAACCGTGGATTTTTGTCTTTTCCCTTCACCCCACAACCCGCTTGGATCACCGCATGGGAAGAGGGCAAGACAGGCTTTCCCCTCGTGGATGCCTGCATGCGCTGCTTGCGCGAGACAGGCTACCTCAACTTCCGTATGCGGGCCATGGTGGTCTCTTTTCTTACCCACCACTTGAGCCAGCCTTGGCAGTCAGGCTCTGCCTACTTGGCGCAGCAATTTTTAGATTTTGAGCCGGGTATTCATTATCCGCAATTGCAAATGCAGGCTGGTGTCACGGGGATCAATACAGTACGTATCTACAATCCCGTCAAGCAATCTCAAGAGCAGGATCCGGATGGTGTCTTTATTCGCAAATGGGTGCCTGAACTGGCGTTATTTCCTCTTGCATTTTTGCATACGCCCTGGGAACTGACTCCCCTCGAGTTGCAGGAACTTGGTTTTGCCTATGGCGAAACCTACCCATATCC
>JBJOOF010000195.1:0-4340 GCA_046051425.1 Bacteroidota bacterium | reverse complement strand
TGAGCAGTGTCGAGTACCGGTAACCAATCGAATTGGTTTGGAAGGACAAGGATTTGCCTTGGCTCAAGAACGACTTGGTCCTGGTCGCATTCACCACTGCATGCGTTGGATTGGCATTTGCGAACGGGCATTTGATATGCTGTGCAGACGTGCTCTATCACGGGAACTAGAGGTAGGCAAGCCCTTGGCTGACAAACAAACCATCCAAAATTGGATCGCTGAAAGTAGAGCAGAAATCAAAGCAAGCCGACTCATGGTGCTCGACACCGCACAGAAAATGCAGGAACATGGGGCGAAAGCCGTCAAAGAAGACATTTCAACAATCAAATTTTTTGTGGCCGATGTACTCATGAAAGTGATTGACCGAGCCATCCAGGTCCATGGAGCATTAGGTATCACCGATGATACGCTCCTGTCTTTTTGGTACCGCCACGAACGAGGAGCACGTATTTACGATGGCCCTGACGAGGTACACAAGTCTGCCCTTGCCCGAAGTATTCTTAAAAATTACGGCAGTAAATGAATAGTACCTTAACTTTTGATTTGCTTACGAATTATTTGGCCCCAGTACTCCACTGTGCTGCTGATAAGATTCAGGTAACCCAACTCCCAGGCGGCTATTCCAATTTGAGTTTCTTGGTAGAAAGTGCTACTGAAAAATTCATCTTAAGACGCCCACCTTTCGGTGAAAAAATAGCCAAAGCGCACGATATGGGAAGGGAATTTAAAATCCTTGTAGGATTGAAAAAGGCAGGCTACACCAAAAGTCCACAGCCAATTCACTTTTGTGACGAAGAATCCATTTTTGGTGCTCCCTTCTTTATCATGGAGTTTGTAGATGGAGCAATTTTGAGAAATCGGGTTCCTCAAGGAATGACTCTAGAAAAGGAAGACTTTGCTGCCTTATCCCGTTCGGCGGTAGACTGCCTTCTCGAACTACATCAACTCGAACTTCAGGAATCGGGATTGATACACTTGGGAAAGCCAGAAGGCTACACCCAACGCCAAGTGGAAGGATGGGTAGACCGGTATTATCGAGCAAAAACGAATGAACTTCCGGAGTTGGAACAAGCAGCAACTTGGCTACTGGGAAATATTCCTTCCACCGAATACCTTGCCTTCATTCACAACGACTTCAAATACGATAACTTGGTGTTGGACCCCCAGAATCCCACCCTCATCAAAGGCGTATTGGATTGGGAGATGGCGACGGTAGGCAATCCACTGATGGATCTAGGCACTAGCCTGGCCTATTGGGCAGAAGAAAACGATCCACAGATTTTAAAACTATTCAATTTAAGTCACTTACCCGGCAACCTCAGCCGAGAAGAATTAATGGCGTATTATTTTTCCAAAGGAAAAGGCTCCAAACAAGAAATGGTCTTTTACTATGTCTTTGGCTTAGTCAAAGTTGCCGTAATCGCCCAACAAATATTCAAACGTTATTCCCAAGGCTTTTCAACAGATCCTAGATTTGCTCAACTCATCCATGTGGTGGATGCCGCTGGCAAAAAAGCCATTCAAACTCTTCAAACTGATAAAATCTAACCCATGACTCTTCATAAAATTTGCATCCTAGGAGCAGGCACACTTGGCTCCCGAGTAGCCCTCCAATCTGCCATTTCTGGATTTACTGTTTCCATTTTTGACCTCAAACAGGCGTCCTTGGATTCGGCCATTCTCACCATGCAAAAAATTCTACGTCAACTAGTACGAGGGGGAACACTTACGGAATCACAAGTTCCTGAGATACTCCATCGAATTCAGCCTACCTTGGACTTAGCTGAAGCCTTGAAAGGGGCCGATTTGGTCAATGAAAGCGTCACGGAAAATGTAGATATCAAAAAATCCCTATGGACTGAAGTAGGCAAACTCGCAGAATCTCATACTTGGCTGACCACAAATACCTCCTACCTACTCCCCTCTCAGTTTGCAGAAGAAACAGGTAGCCCATCCCGGTTTTGTGCCTTCCATTTTCACGATGTGTTCTATTCAAGGGTGGTGGACATCATGCCCCATCCTGGTACAGATCCTGCATTGATTGGGATCCTAGAAGAACTGGGAAGGAAATTAAATCAAGTACCTGTAATCGTACGAAAAGAGAACCCAGGATACCTATTCAACACGATGCTGATGGCCCTTTTGGGTGCGGCAGGCAAACTAATCACACGTGAGGTGGCAAGCATTGAAGATATCGACAAGTCTTGGATGGTGAATTTCCACATGCCCATGGGTCCTTTTGGGATATTGGATTCCATAGGATTGGATACCGCGTGGCATGTTACCCAAAAAATGCCGGATTCGGCTTCACAGGCCTTTGCTGCCCATTTGAAAACCTACATTGATCAAGGAAAACTAGGCGAGAAAACAGGCGAAGGGTTTTATTCCTACCCCAATCCACGCTACCGAGAGGCAGATTTTATTCGATAAAGGAAAATTGAATGTATTTGATTTTTTCCCCCTTGTCGGAAAAAATCTTCTCGTAGCGAGTTTTGATTCCGTGGTGGGCATCCCGCAGTTCGCTTGCATAAAAATCAGCCGTAACAAACAAAACTTTGCAATCCGAGCGGGAAGCCAAAACCTCCTCGGTATACTCGAATAGGCCTGTATTGTCTGTTTTGAAGTGGATGATTCCCCCTGCTTTTACGAGCTGCTTGTACATTTCCAAAAATCTGGCTGAGGTCAAGCGTCGTTTTTCATCCCCATCACGTGGAAAAGGATCTGGAAAGGTAATCCACAGTTCAGAAATCTCACTTGGAGCAAAAAAACTATCCAGTTGTTGAATTTGGGTTCTCAAGAAGGCCACATTGTGAATGCCTTCTGCCGTAGCAGTAGAACTTCCTTTCCAGATTCTACTTCCTTTGATATCTACTCCAATGAAGTTTTGTGTGGGATATTGTCTTCCTAGACCCAAGGTAAACTCTCCTCTTCCACAGGCAAGTTCCACAACTAGGGGTTGCTCATTTTGAAACTGAAGTGCATTCCACTGCCCTTTTATTTGTTCAAAAATAGGCTTGCCTGCCTGGACTACATTGGGATTGACTTCGTTTTGGGCAAAGCGAACCAGTTTTTTTCTACTCATTAGAGGTCTTCAATTTCTGCGACCACAAAAGTACTACCTCCAATAAATATCAGGTCATCTGCTCCTGCATTTTTTCGAGCAAATTCAATCGCATCCGTCACTTTGGGAATTACCTGTCCCATTAAACCCTTTTCCAATGCCTTGCTTGCCAATATATCTACATTCATTGCGCGTGGGATGCTTGCTTGGCAAAAAATATAGGTGGCGTCTTTTGGTAGTAAGTCCAAAACTTTGGAGATATCCTTGTCATTCACCATCCCGATCACCATCCAAAGTTGGGAATAGGGGTATTTTTTGAGTTGATTCACCACTTCCAATATCCCCGCTTCATTGTGACCTGTATCGGCGATAGTGAGTGGTTGGGTTTGCAAAATCTGCCACCTTCCTTTTAGGCCTGTTTGCTCTGAAACATTAGCTAAACCCAATTGAAGCGCCTCTTTAGTGAGATTCCAGCCCTGTTTCCGCATTTGTTGCACCGCCTCCAAAATCCCCGGCAAATTGTATCGCTGGTAATCCCCTCTCAAGCCAAATTCCAATTCAAAAGCATCAGATCTTCCCTTTGCTTGATATTTGGCGAGTTGTGATGCTTCCTGATCCGAATTTTGGATTCGAGTTACCTCCCATTGCTGGTCAGCAAAAACAAGATTGGCTTGCATGTCTACAGCCTTTTGGAGAAATACGGATTGGATTTCTTGTTGCGTATGGCTAATCACCACAGGTACACCTTGCTTGATGATTCCTGCTTTTTCCCCAGCAATCAGGGGAAGGGTATCTCCCAGAAATTGGGTGTGGTCAAAGCCAATATTGGTAATGATGCAAAGTTCAGGAGAAATCACATTGGTGCTATCCAAACGCCCTCCCATACCTACCTCGATGATAGCAATATCCACTGCTTCCTTGGCAAAATACCAAAAGGCCAAGCCTACGGTCATTTCAAAGAAACTGGGCTGCAGTTGATCCAAAAAATCCTTATGGATGTCCACAAATTCAACTACATCGTCTTTGTTGATTTCTTCGCCATTCACTCGAATTCGTTCGGTAAATGACTTCAGGTGTGGTGAGGTATACAGTCCTGTTTTGTAGCCTGCAGCTTGAAATACGGATGCCAAGGAATGGGAAGTACTACCCTTGCCATTGGTACCCGCTACATGGATGGATTTGAATTGCTTTTGAGGATTCCCCAAGTGGGTACAAAGGGCTATGGTGTTGGTTAAATCGGCTTTGTACGCGGATGCTCCTACCCGCTGAAACATGGGTA
>JBJOOF010000194.1:0-2865 GCA_046051425.1 Bacteroidota bacterium | reverse complement strand
TACGATAGGCCATTTGATTGATACTAGGGAGGCCCGGGTATTGTCATTAATCAAGATGATTTCATCCCTACCATAGCGTATGCCTGCCCGGATTTCAGTGGCTTGGAAACTGGTTTTTAAGACCTTAGAACCCTGTTCATAGTAATAAAAATCAAAAAGTGGATCAAATTGACTCTTGTTCAAACTCGAAGTTACCAAGAAACCTTTAAAGAATTCCCGCTGGAAAGTAATCCGTTGGTTGGTGGAAACGAAAGGTCGACGCAGAGTGCCAAAACGGCTAGCGGCAAGAAAGATCGAATTCCCTTCCAGATTTTCCATTTCCAAGCCCACCTGATCCAGTTCACGCCCTACTCGGACTCCCAGTGTGGTCCAATGCCTTCTAGAAAGAATCAAAGTCGAGGCAAATTTGTATTTCCAACGTTGATCTTTCGTCCCATAGGCTCCGTATCCTTCCACTAGAAAGCGATTGGAAAAGGAATAGTTGGTCCGCATGCCAAATCCAAAACGAAGCCCTTCCACATTGTTATAGTTTCCAAACTCGGTCCAGGGACCTAAATCCAATTTCTTCACGGGCAGGTACCCAGTAGCAAAAAACTTAAGTGATTCCGAATAAAAGCGGATAATTGGAATTTTATTGAGCGTATCCACCATCTGCAAGACTGCCAACTCCTCCTCGCTCAAAGGATCAGGCCGCCTATTTTTCCAGTAATCAGTAGAGACTTGCCCAAAATCAGGTTTCAGCACCACCGCCTGGTCAAAAAAGGAGGTTTCCAAGGGCTGGTTGACCACAATACTATCTGTAGCGGTATAAAACTTAGCCAAAAGTCCCGCCGAATTATCCGTCAGCTGGCCAATTTTAAGCAAAACACGAGTCTTGGAAGGCATCAAGGCTCCTGCAGTGGTAGCCACCAATTCTTGCTGTATTTTGATTCGCTCCACAAAGTTCAAATTGGCAGCTTTGGGAATGGTCAAATCGACCTGCTTGAGGGAATAATCATCCTTCTTAATCCAAATCGTCCCCGTGAAGGCGAGGTCTTGCTCTCGGCGAGGATACACCTGGAGTTTGAAGCAGCTATCCTGCCCGACCAGCACATCTTCCAATAAATCGTAGTCGTAATAGGTCTTCCAGCCATCGGCAATCGGTGAAATAAAGTCCTTGTTGAGGATTTGAAGCCAATTACTGTAAAAGTTATACTCCTGAAACACCGATCCTGTGATCTGCGAGGTCGTGGATCCATCAGTGATCCCTACTCCTGTCACTTTGGTTTTTTCGATGACTTCTTTCCTCAATTCGGGATTGTTGCGGTAGTAAAAGGAAGAAACAGTCTCCGAAAAAAATACAGGCAAGATCTTCTCCCCTTCCTCATTGGTCAATTGTCGAATGCTGTCCAATACCGCAGTCACCGAGCGTACGGACTTCCTTTGGTTAAATTCCTCGGAAAGGTTATCGATATCTAGTTCGATTTTGGTGTAATTTTTCGTTTGGTAGGCTCCTAGTTTGCGTTTGTCGTAGGTATCCCGTTTGGCTACTGCCTGCCGAATCACTTCAAAGGCAGGGTTTTCTCCCGCTTCAAATACAAAAGTACCCAACTCAAACGCCACTGGCCAGAGTTGAAAATTCAGCATTTGCTCCGCAGTTTTTTCCAAAACTTTGGTTTGGGTAGTGTAACCCAGGTAACTGACGCTCAAGCTATCCCCAATCGAACTAACCTTCAACAGGTAGTTTCCTTCAAAATCCGTGGTGGTTCCTGAGGTTTTCCCCTTTAAAAATACACTTGCAAAGGCAATCGGGTCTCCTGTTTCCGCATCGGTCACCTTTCCTTTGAGGGTGTATTGCCCAAAGGAAACAGAAGCGGTCAGAAGAAAGAGCCCTATAAATAAAAATCGAAGCATGAGTCGGTACACGAATCCACTAATTGTGGACGCAAAGTTAGTAGATATTTTCGAGTCGGTATTTTTTCTTCCCAACCTTGGTCAGGATGGGTTTAAGACTGATTTTTAATTCGGCATGTTCAAAAAGTAAACTCAAACGCATCAGCTATGCCCTCAAAACCTATATTTGTTTCAAATTTTTAGCAAATGGTATACGATGTTGTTATTGTAGGTGGTGGTATTGTAGGATTGGCTACCGGGTACAAGTTAATCAGTGCTCGTCCTGACTTAAAAATTGCCATTTTAGAGAAAGAAAGCCAATTGGCCATGCACCAAACGGCCAATAACTCGGGAGTAATCCACTCTGGCTTGTACTACAAGCCGGGCTCCTTGAAAGCCATCAATTGCATCAAGGGATATCATGAACTCGTCAACTTTTGCAAGGAGGAAAAAATCCCCTACGAAATCACAGGAAAAGTAGTGGTGGCTACCCGAGAATCCCAACGTCATCTCTTAACTATGCTTTTGGAAAGAGGCTTACAAAATGGCCTGACTGGAACTCGAAAAATCACCCTCGAAGAACTAAAAGAATACGAACCTTATTGTACAGGCGTTGGGGCGATCCATGTTCCCCAAACTGGAATTGTGGATTACCTACAGGTTGCGTTGGCCTATGGACGCAAAATTATGCAACAAGGAGGTGGTATTTTTCTTGATCATAAAGTATTGGAAATCAATCAAAAGGATTCAATCAATTACATCGAAACATCAAATGGAACTTTTCAAGCTAAGTTGGTAGTCAACTGTGCTGGTCTGTACTCAGATAAGGTGGCCCGAATGAATGATAAATCCATTGACGATGTCAAAATCATTCCTTTCCGTGGGGAATACTTCAAACTGAAGGAAGATCGAGAATATCTGGTCAAAAACTTGATCTACCCTGTTCCTGATCCCAATTTCCCTTTCCTTGGTGTACACTTTACCCGCATGAAA
>JBJOOF010000193.1:0-13850 GCA_046051425.1 Bacteroidota bacterium | reverse complement strand
TCAGCACCAAGATCGTTGGTGAAGCTTGCTTCCATAGTTACTTCAGATTCTTCTACGCCAAGTTTGTCAACAATGATGGCCTTTACTTTTTTGTGCAATTTCAGACATTTTGTGATCAGTTTAGTTAATAACTCTCCGCAAAGAAATATATTTAATGCCTAATTGACAAAGAAATGGGGGAAGTAAATTTTGTGGATTGCGAATATGCCTCTTCCTCCGTTTTAATTTCTATTTTTGTGTTCCATTCAGAACTTCCGAAATGAAGAAGGCAAAGCTACACGTTGAACCTACTTTTGACTTTGAATTGTTGGGTATAGTATCCCCAATTCGCGATTATCGGATGGCCTGGTTGGTTAATAAGGAGTTGGAGTTGAATTTAGTGAAGGTGGAAGATTTGGAATTGGAGTTTCTTAGTGCAGAAAAGTTAGAAATCTCTCAGTATTTTCTTTCTTTACCGCACGGATTCATTCAGCTTCTAAAAAATAAAGCGCTTAATTCCTCTCAGCAATTGGCCTATTTGATACCGGAACTGAAAAACCTGGACTATTTCTTATTGGTGCAAGACGAAACGGAACAATTGGATTTGAGCAACTTTATGGAGAAACTTTCCCAAAATTCTTTGGTTCAAAGCATCGTAAGGATTGATATTTCCAAATTAAAATCAAAAGAAAACCTATTAACTTATTAATACGACATGTCTCATTTGCCCTTTAAAAAGACTAAAATTTTAGCCACCATTGGCCCTGCTTCGAATAATTACGAAATGATAAAGAGCTTGGCCTTTGCTGGAGCCAATGTGTTTCGCCTTAATTTTTCGCATGGTTCTCACGAGGTCCACAAGGATGTCTTGGATACCATTCGTCGGGTCAATCAGGAGATGAATTGCCATTTAGGAATTCTTCAAGACCTTCAAGGACCAAAAATCCGTGTGGGTGAAGTTGAAAATAACGGAGTGGAAATTAAGCCTGGAGATAAAATTACGATTACTAGTGATCCTGTAGTAGGAACGGCCTCTTTGGTGAGTACGGTTTATAAAAACCTTCCTCAGGATGTTCAAGAAGGGGAACATATCCTTATTGATGATGGTAATTTGGAGTTAGTGGTCAATGATACCAACGGAAAAGATGTGAATTGCACCGTAATTCATGGTGGTATTTTGAAGTCTAGAAAAGGAATTAACCTTCCAAACACCAAAGTTTCTGCTCCTTCCTTGACTGAAAAGGATTTGGAAGATCTTGAATTTGGCTTGGCCAATGACGTAGATTGGATTGCCTTGTCTTTCGTACGATCTGCTGAGGACATTGTAGACCTCCGAAACCGCATCAAAGCAGCTGGTAAGTTCTGTAAGATTGTTGCGAAGATTGAGAAGCCTGAGGCTTTGGAAAATATCGATGCCATCATTGAAGCAACTGATGCAATCATGGTAGCGCGTGGTGACCTTGGAGTAGAAGTACCCATGGAAATCGTGCCCCTCTGGCAAAAGAAGATGGTCGAGAAGTGCAAGCAGGCATGCAAGCCAGTGATCATTGCTACCCAGATGATGGAAAGCATGATTCAAAATCCACGTCCTACGCGCGCCGAAACCAATGACGTGGCCAATGCGGTATTGGATGGTGCTGATGCCGTGATGCTTTCAGCGGAAACTGCCTCAGGCAAGTATCCAATCAATGCTGTAAAAGCCATGACTAGCATCATTACCTACTTAGAGGAAAATGCGGAAGTGTACCACAACCTTTACAAAATACCTGAAGAAGACCCTACCTTTTTAAGCAATAACCTGATTTTGATGGCTGCTAGACTATCTAGAAACGTTAAAGCAAAAGCCATTGTGGGAATTACTTCTTCTGGCTTTACTGGTTTCCGATTGGCATCTCACCGCCCACTTTCCAATATTTTTGTATTTACAAGAAATGAGAAATTATTAACGCAATTGTCTTTGGTGTGGGGAGTACGTGCCTATTACTACGAGGGGCAAGCGTCTACGGATGGCGTATTTGCAGACATCGAAGCCATCTTGAAGCGCGATGGGCATGTGCAATCTGGTGAGGTGATTGTGAATACGGGCAGCATGCCATTAAGTGAGAAAGGCAAAACAAATATGTTGAAATTACATGTGGTAGGGTAATTCCTGCTCGCTTGATCAACTAGAATAAAAAAAAGGAGAAACAGCAGTTTCTCCTTTTTTTGTTGAGGGAATTCCAAGTTCTGGAATTACTTATTTTTTAATGACCGAAAAATCAAAGGTTTCCAAGAACTTGGTTGTAAAGTTACCCGCCTTGAATTCTTCGTTTTCTAATAAAGCAATGTGGAAAGGAATGGTAGTTTTGATGCCATCGATCACGAATTCCTCCAAGGCTCGCTTCATCCGTACGATCACTTCCTCTCGGGATTGGCCACTTACAATCAATTTGGCAATCATGGAATCGTAATTTGGAGGGATCACGTAGCCTGCATACACGTGTGAATCTACGCGTACTCCACGTCCTCCAGGAATATGCAAGTTCAGGATCTTTCCTGGGCTTGGTCTAAAGCCATTTGCTGGATCCTCGGCATTGATTCTACATTCCATAGCAAATAACTTAGGATAATAGTTTCTACCAGAGATCGTTTCTCCCGCGGCAACCTTGATTTGCTCCTTGATTAAGTCAAAATCGGTCACTTCTTCAGTGATCGGATGCTCTACCTGAATACGGGTATTCATCTCCATGAAGTAGAAGTTGCGGTTTTTGTCCACCAAAAATTCAATGGTACCTGCTCCTTCGTAGCCAATGGCTTCTGCACCTTTGATTGCAGCATTACCCATGGCTTCTCTCAATTCTTCCGTAATGAATGGGGAAGGGGTTTCTTCAACCAATTTTTGATGTCTTCGTTGGATGGAACAGTCTCGTTCAGATAGGTGACAAGCCTTACCAGTACGGTCGCCTACGATTTGAATCTCGATATGGCGCGGTTCTTCTACAAATTTTTCAAGGTACAAGCCATCGTTACCAAAAGCGGCTCCTGATTCCATTTTGGCATCATCCCATGCTTTTTTAAACTCGCTATCTTCCTTTACGATACGCATTCCTCGACCTCCACCACCTGCAGTGGCTTTGAGAATCACTGGGTAGCCCATTTCTTTGGCGATGACAAGGCCTTGCTCAATGGAATCCAATAATCCTTCTGATCCCGGAATGGTGGGTACGCCTGCAGCTTTCATGGTCGCTTTTGCCGTAGCTTTATCGCCCATCTTGGCAATCATGTCTGGGGATGCTCCGATAAACTTGATACCGTATTCCTCACAAACTCTAGAAAACTCTTCGTTTTCAGAGAGAAAGCCGTATCCAGGGTGAATTGCATCTGCATTGGTAATCTCAGCAGCAGAAATAATCCGAGTGATATTGAGGTAGGATTCACGGCTTGGAGCAGGTCCTATACAAACTGCTTCATCTGCAAATCGCACATGAAGACTGTCTTTGTCTGCAGTAGAATAAACAGCTACGGTTTTGATACCCATCTCCTTGCAGGTACGAATAACCCGAAGAGCGATTTCGCCACGGTTGGCAATTAAAATTTTCTTAAACACGTTCTTTTTGGTTTAGTGCAAAAATCAACCTGCTGGATCTACGAGGAATAAAGGCTGGTCGTATTCTACTGGAGATGCATTTGCAACCAAGATTTTTACAATTTTTCCAGAAATTTCGGATTCAATTTCGTTGAACAACTTCATGGCTTCGATGATGCAAACAGTCTTACCAGCACTGATGGAGCTACCTTCGCTAACAAATGGTCCCGCTTCTGGATTAGGTGTCAAGTAAAAAGTTCCAATCATCGGAGATTTGATCTCTACCAAATTGGAGCTTGCAGCTGGGCTTGGTGCTGGTGCCGGAGCGGCAGGAGCCGCTGCTACTGGAGCTGGAGCCGCTGCAACTACCTGGGTTGCCGGTGCTGGAGCTGGGCCATCTGCATATTTCTTTACAGAAAGTTCAAATTCCTCGGTCTTGATTTTTACTTCTGCAAGGCCAGTATTTGAGATATAATCAATTAAATCTTGAATTTCTTTAGGTTTCATAGTGTTCTTTTTTTGTTCCATGAGGTTGGAGCAGTTAAGGGTTGATCGAAAACTAATTAGTTAGGAAATTTAAATAAATCTAGAGACTTAAACTACTTATTTTACTCGTTCTGAGTAGGATCCATCTCGGGTATCTACCTTGATTAAGGTATCTTGTTCTACGAAAAGAGGAACCATAACTGTTGCCCCTGTTTCCACGGTAGCCTGCTTAAGCGCGTTGGTGGCGGTATCGCCTTTGATTCCTGGTTCGGTATAAGTGATCATCAACTCCACGAATGGAGGAAGTTCTACCGATAGGGGAGTTTCGTTTTCTGCATGAACCAAAATATCCACGAGCTGTCCATCCTTCAAAAGATTGGAACGCTCAATCAAGCGCTCTTCCAAGGAAATCTGCTCGAAATTATCAGTATCCATGAAGTTATAGCCCAAATCGTCCTTGTATAGGAACTGATGTGCTCTTTTCTCTACGCGTGCAGTAGTTACTTTTTCACCCGCATTGAAGGTCTTGTCTAGGGTTTTGCCGCTGCGCAAACTTTTCAGTTTGGTGCGCACGAATGCTGCTCCTTTTCCAGGTTTCACATGTTGAAATTCGACAATCGTGTAGATGTCGTTATTCATTTCGAGACAAAGCCCATTTTTAAAATCTGCAGTACTTGCCATAATTCTGTTCAGTCAATTTAATTATTTTGGATCCAAAGCCCATTTCAAGTAGATAGCACCCCAGGTAAATCCACCACCAAAGGCAGCAAGAATGAGGTTATCTCCCTTTTTCAACTGGCTTTCATACTCCCAAAGACAAAGTGGAATCGTCGCCGCGGTTGTATTTCCATAGCGTTCTATATTCATCATCACCTTTTCAGGTCCCACGCCCATTCTATTGGCAGTGGCATCGATGATTCGCTTATTGGCTTGATGAGGCACTAGCCAGGCAATATCATCACCAGTTAGGCCGTTTCTTTCCATTACTTCCGCGCTCACATCTGCCATGTTGGTCACTGCAAATTTGAATACAGTAGCTCCTTCTTGGTAGGCGTAATGCTCTCGGTTTGCGATGGTTTCCAAGTTGGCAGGCTTTCGGCTACCTCCAGCTTTCATATGTAGGAAGTTTTCTCCAGAACCATCTGCTTTTAAAATGGCATCAATTACACCCATTTTTTCAGTGGTAGGTTCCAAAAGCACCGCTCCAGCACCATCCCCAAAAAGGATGCAAGTGGTTCGATCCTGGTAATCGACAATGGCAGACATTTTGTCTGCTCCGACTACCACTACCTTTTTATGAGTTCCCGCCTGGATAAATTGAGCGCCTAACTGCAGCGCATACAAGAAGCCTGAACAGGCAGCCCCAATGTCAAAGGAAAAAGAATTTTTAGCACCTACCTTATCTGCAATGATGTTTGCAGTGGCAGGGAAGGGCATGTCCGGAGTAACGGTGGCGCAAATGATAAGTTCTACATCAAGTGGATCGGTTCCTGTTTTTTCCAAGAGGCCTTTCACAGCTCCAATCCCCAACACTGAAGTTCCTTGATTTTCACCTTTTAGGATTCTTCTTTCCTTAATGCCCGTTCTGGACATGATCCATTCGTCATTGGTGTCTACAAGAGATTCCAATTCTTTGTTGGTCAATCGGTATTCAGGAACATATCCGTGAATGCCTGTGACCATTGCTCTTAATTTATCCATCGTGTCGGATTCAGTTCTTTTTGTTGATTTTAAATTCTTTGAAGAAGTCAAAGTCATTTGAAATCAGGGAAGTCAAAAATAGTACAATGCCTTCTGATCGCCAAAGCCTTCTGAATTTGATCCTGTAAGGTACTGGTAATCAGTTGACTTGAGTTTTATAAAACTAAAAATTCCACTCTTTTTGGGAGTGGAATTGGTAGTGGTTTTAAGGAAATTAAGCTTTCACTTCTTTTTCGATGATCACTTGTCCTTTGTAGTACAGTTTGCCGTCCAACCAGAACGCTCTGTGTGGCAGGTGCATTTCGCCAGTGGTAGGACATTTTGCTAATCCAGGAGCTTCCAATTTGTAATGGGTTCTTCTTTTGTCTCTTCTGGTTTTCGAAATTTTGCGTTTAGGATGTGCCATTTCTATGTGTGATTTATGGTTATTCTTTGTTTTTTAGTTTTCCAAGTTTCTCCCATCGGGGATCAACAGGGGTAGTTGTATTGTCGGATGAATCTTCGTCAGAACTTTCAGCAGCATCTCCGTCTACATAGACGAAGCCTCCTTCCAATTCATTGTCTTCCTCATCCAATTCATTTTTGTAATCCGGATGTATCTTTTTTAAGGGCAAAGCAAGTAAAATGTATTCGTAAATGAGTTGGGCTACGTTGATTGACGGGGTTTCCCGAGTAATCATCATCACAGACTCATCAATTTCTTTTACTTCTGATCCAAACTTGTAAATCATCTTTTCAGTGAAGTCCAACGAATGGTCAAAAACTTCCAAGCTTCTATCGCAGGTAAGCTGCACTATTCCAGAGATGTGGAATGTCAGCTCCATGAGATTGGCGCCCTTATCAATCTTGACCCGTGCGGTCAAGTTTCCTTTTTCCAAGAGTTCATTTCCTTCAACCTGCTGAAAAAAGGCATCTTCAATTGGAAAGACCACTTCATGTTGTCCTTCTTTGAATTTAATGACTTCAATATCAAAGGTTTTCCAAAACTTCACCTTACTTCCTCCTGAATTAAGACCGCAAATTTAGGTAATTATTTGTCATAGGTGAAACAGAAATTGAAATATAATTTGGCTTCACCCATCTTTTTTCAATTTTAAGGCTATTCTGATTCTCCTTGATGCCGTTCTACAATATCTGATGCAAGGAAAAGTGCGGCTCGGAAGGAGGAGCAATCTGCTGTATTTTTTCCTGCAATGGCGTAAGCAGTACCATGATCTGGAGAAGTTCGAATCACCGAAAGTCCTGCAGTAAAGTTGACTCCGCTACTGAATGCGATGGATTTAAAGGGGATTAGCCCTTGATCGTGGTACAGCGCAAGCACCCCGTCAAATTTTTGTTGGTGCATCATGCCAAAGAATCCATCCGCAGGGTAGGGACCAAAAACATAATGCTTTGCATCTTTCAATTCTTGGATGGCAGGCTTGAGGATTGTTTCTTCCTCTGAACCCAAAAGCCCATCTTCTCCAGCATGCGGATTCAAGCCAAGGATGGCGATTTTTGGTTTATTGATTCCAAAATCTTTCTCCAGGCTCTGGATAAAGATTTTAGCTTTCTCAAGAACCTTCTCTTTGGTTACTGCGGAAGGAACTTGTGCAAGTGGAATGTGTCCTGTAACCAAGCCCACCCGAAGGTCCTCGCCCACGAGCATCATCAAGCCTGATTTGCTTCCAGTGGCCTCAATGAGGTATTCGGTATGTCCCACAAAGGGTTGAGTCTCGGAATTGATATTACTTTTGGATAGCGGGGCGGTGACCAAGCCCTGAATTTTTCCAGCTTTCAAATCCTCTACTGCAGCGGCAAAAGCGGCCAAGGCCAGTTTGCCTGCCTCCTGACTTTCTACCCCAGGAATGACCTCTGGACATTCTTCTTGACAGTTGATTACATTGACTTTTCGATGTTGAATTTCATCTAGGGAGCGTACTTGGGTAAAGTAAAAGTCCTCTAGGTTCAACAATTTTTTATAGTGCGTCAGCGCTTTGCCATGACCATAAATCAAGGGGGTGAAATTGGCAAACACACGGGCATCCGCAAGGGCTTTCAGAATTACTTCTGGTCCAATTCCATTGATGTCTCCAATACTAATTCCAAGGATGGGTCTTTGTTTCTTTGTTTGCATGGCTTCCATAGTGCAGGGGCGCGAAACAAAATTCCGTGCCGTCTGGGAATAATCCCTTAATTTTAGGACGGCAATTTACAAAAAAAAACCAGAGGGTTACGATGGAAAAGGTCAAACCTAAAAAGCATCTCGGTCAACATTTTTTGATTGATCTCAGCATCGCGGAGCGAATTGCTGAGGCAGTAAGTGGCCATGCAGGAGTTACCCAGGTGCTGGAAATAGGGCCTGGAATGGGTGTGTTGACTGATTTTTTGATGAAGGGAAACTTAGAGGTTCACCTCATTGAGATTGATCGAGAGAGTATTGCCTATTTGCATCAAAAATATCCTGAATTGCAGGATCGAATTCTGGAGGGAGACTTCTTGAAATTTGATGTAGGAGCGGCTTTTCCTGCTCCCATTGCTATTGCTGGCAATTTCCCCTATAATATTTCTTCTCAGATCTTTTTTAAGGTCCTAGAACATAAGAATCAAGTGACTGAGGTGGTTTGTATGCTTCAGAAGGAAGTGGCAAGACGAATTGCTTCGCCAAAAGGGAGTAAGGAATATGGAATTCTTTCGGTTTTACTTCAGGCCTGGTACGATATAGAGTACCTGTTTTCGGTTCCTCCTGGGGTATTTAATCCTCCCCCCAAAGTGAACTCTGGTGTGATCCGATTGACGAGAAATAAGGTCCAAAAACTGGATTGCAATGAAAAGCTTTTCCAGCAGGTAGTAAAAGGGGGCTTTGGAAATCGGAGAAAAACCCTTCGAAATTCCCTAAAATCCTTTCAACTTACAGAAGAATTCAAGTCAAATCCGATTTTGGACAAGCGTGCAGAGCAATTGGATGTGGCAGATTTTGTATTTTTGACCCAGCAAATCGAAAAAGGTCGTGGAGCCAATTAAAAAATTTGAGCTTTCCAAAGAGTATCTGGAGCGTCTCCAAACGGGGATAGAAGCTTCCGATACCGCCTACATTTTAGATTCATTGGATGGGGTCAATGTAGCGGATATTGCTGCTATTTTGGATGAATTGGACACGTCTGAATCCCTTTACGTACTTCGGCTAATTGAAGGCCAATTGGCAGCGGATACCTTGATTGAACTTTCGGACACCACGCTTGAGAAGATTCTCCGAGAGTTAGAAACGAAAGAAATCGCCTCTTGGATCGAGTTGATGGATTCCGATGATGGGGCAGATATTTTAAACTTTTTTTCAGATAAAGAACGGGAAGCCGTAATTGCTGAAATTGACGATCGGCTCAAGTTGGAGCAAATCCTGGAATTGCTTCGCTACGAAGAAGATACCGCAGGGGGGATCATGGCGAAGGAATTTATCCGTGCCAACAAAAACTGGAATATAGTTCAGACGATCAATGAGATCCGGAGACAGGCGGAAAATGTCGAGAAGATTTACTCCATCTACGTAGTCAATAACAAGCAGCAACTTTTAGGGCGTGTATCCCTAAAAAAGATCATCCTTACTGCTGCTGAAACAAAAATCGAAGACATCATCGATGAGAACATCATCTCTGTTCCGGTGTACATGGACCAGGAGGAGGTAGCGACCTTGATGCGAAAGTATGACTTAGAATGTGTTCCGGTGGTCAATGCCAAAAACAAGTTGGTAGGAAGAATCACGGTCGATGATATTTTGGACGTAGTCCAAGAGGAGGCGGATGAAGATATTCAGGCAATGGCCGGGGTGTCTGCGGATATTGAAGAATCGGATTCGGTTTTCACGATTTCCAAAGCACGTCTTCCCTGGTTGCTCATTGGAGTGATTGGGGGATTGTTGGGAGCCAAGTTGATTGGATTTTTTGAAGGGGGACTTTCGAAGTACCTCGCGCTTGCCTCCTTTATTCCTTTGGTAGCAGCAACAGGCGGGAATGTGGGCATTCAAGCCTCATCCTTGATCGTACAATCTCTTGCATCCAAATCGGCATTTGACGACACCCCTTGGCAGCGTTTTTTCAAAGGGTTTTTAGTGGCTTTGGTCAACGGCTTTGTTTTGGGTGGCTTTGTATTTTTGGTAGTCATTTACCTCTATGGGTTTGAACCCCTATTTGGCATTACGGTAGGATTTGCACTTTTCTGTGTGGTCCTGCTTTCCTCGTTTATGGGTACGGTTACTCCCTTGGTATTGCATCGTTTTGGCATCAATCCAGCGATTGCTTCTGGACCATTTATCACCACCACCAATGACTTGCTTGGGCTAGCCGTTTATTTTGGGGTAGCTATGTTGTTGCTGAATCTCTAAGGATGAAGGTATTGCTAGTAGATGAGATGCACGAAAGCATCCTAGGATTATTGCAAAAGGCTGGATTTCATACAGACTATGTTCCAAAAATCACTAGAGCCGAACTTTTTGAACAAATCGGAGATTACGAAGGCATTCTCATTCGCTCCAAAACCCCTCTTGACCGGGAATTGCTCGAGCGAGCCTCCAAGCTAAAGTTTATAGGGAGAGCTGGGGCTGGTTTAGATCAGTTGGACCTAGACTATTTGGCTGAGCGTAAGGTCAAACTATTCCATGCAGCCAAAGGCAATCGCGATGCAGTTGCAGAGCATGCTGTCGGAGGTCTTTTGGCGCTATTTAATCACTTGTCCCAGGCTGACCAGCAGGTACGGAAGGGAATCTGGGATCGAGAAGGAAATCGGGGTGTGGAGCTGATGGGCAAAACGGTGGGAATCTTTGGGTATGGAAATATGGGGACCGCATTTGCCAAGCGACTGAAAGGTTTTGGAGTGAAGGTCCTCGCCTACGATAAATACAAGAAAGGTTTTGGAAAAAATGGAGTGAAGGAAGTGAGTTGGAATGCACTCAAGCGAGAAGCAGATGTCTTGAGCATCCATGTTCCCTTAACACCTGAAACGCGAGATTTTTTCAGTTTGGAAGAACTGAAAGCGTTCTCCAAACCTTTTTGGCTGATCAATACGGCCAGAGGAGAAGTAATCCGAATGGAAACGCTCAACCAAGCACTCGACCAAGGAATCCTGAAGGGTGTGGTTTTGGATGTCTTGGAGAATGAAAAGTTTGAACGATTTAGTAAAGAGCAAAAGCATCAATTCAAACTTCTTTCAGCGCGAGAGAATGTTCTTTTCACCCCACACGTGGCGGGATGGACGGCAGAATCCTACCAAAAAATCAACGAAGTACTCGTCAAACAAATCCTACGAGAATTCGGAAAGAAACTGAAGTAATCATGAAATAAGGAAGAAAGGAAGGCACTTGCTTTGTGAAAATGCTTTTCTATCTTTGTAAGGTATTTAAAGGCAACAAGAAGTAACGGTCCCCGAAAAGCGACCGTTACTTTGTTTTTTGAGCCTTTTGAAAATTAGTCAGCTATGTCAAAAGTACAGTATTACACCGAAGAAGGATTAAAGAAATTGAAGGACGAGCTTCATGATTTGAAGACGAAGGGAAGAATAGATATTGCTCACCAGATCGCGGAAGCGCGGGATAAGGGGGATTTGAGTGAAAATGCCGAATACGACGCGGCAAAGGATGCCCAAGGTTTGTTGGAGCTGAAAATCGCGAAGTTGGAAGAGGTAGTGGGCAATGCGCGCGTGTTGGATAACAGCAAAATGGACACCTCCAAAGTGGGTATTTTGAGCACCGTGAAAATCAAGAATGTGAAGAATGGCATGACCGTGACCTATACCTTGGTATCGGAGGAAGAGGCTGATTTGAAAGCGGGAAAAATCTCTCTTGCTTCTCCATTTGGAAAAGGATTGGTTGGAAAAGTCATAGGTGACATTGCAGAAGTAAATGCGCCAGCAGGCAAACTTCAATTTGAAATTTTAGACATTACCTATTAATTACTGCAGGGATAACCTGAATAATTCGCACCTATGGCTAGTTTGTTCTCTAGAATTATCGCTCGCGAACTTCCTGCTCAAATCATCGCTGAAGACGAGCAGTACATTGCTTTTTTGGACATCATGCCCTTGGTCAAAGGGCATGTGCTAGTCGTTCCTAAGCGAGAGGTGTCTTATATTTTTGATTTGGAGCCAAGCGAACTTACCGGACTACATCTTTTTGCGCAGCAAGTGGCGAAGGCCATGGACAAGACCCTGACCTGCACCCGAATTGGGATGGCAGTGATTGGATTGGAAGTGCCTCACGTGCACATTCATTTGGTTCCCTTGCGTACAGTGGATGACATCAATTTTACCCGTCCCAAGTTGAAATTGACTGAGCAGGAGCTTGCGGATACCGCTGACTTAATCCGTAAAGGATTCTAAACCCGGCCAATTTGGCCTAGTTCAAAGGCTTAATCCAGATGTTTCGGTAGAGCACATCGTGACCTTCTGCTTGTAGTTTGAGACCTCCTGGACGATCGGTAATCCCTTTTCCACCTTCATTTCCTCCATCAATACCGGAGTTGGGACCACCCCATACTTGCTGTATAGATACTTGGTCGTGAATTTTGACTCCATTGAAGTGGATCGTCACCTTCGCTTTTTCGACTAATTTACCTTCGGTAAATTTTGCTGCTTGGAATTTGATGTCGTAGGCATTCCATTTACCCAGTCCATTGTAAACTTGAGCCGTAGGCAAGGTTTCATTAATTACTGCGGCCATCCCGTGCAAGCCGTAATCCCCATCCAAAATCTGAATTTCATAGCGATTCTGGAGGTATACGCCACTGTTTCCGCCTTCCTTGAGGATCAAAAACTCCACATGGGCTTCGAAATCTCTGAATTCGTCTTTGGTGACAATGTCCGCAGCGCCGTATTTACCTCCTGCACCAGCGGGATCGTTGCTGGAAATTGCTTTTTTACCATCTACAGGGTCGATGACCTCGGGCCACTTGAGTGGGGGTGTAGCAGCAAGTCTTGGCCCTTCCCAATAAGTCCAGTTTTGTTGTAAGGAGGCATTGCTACCATCCAAGTAGAGTTTTGCACCTTTTGGTGGAGGAGTTCCTAGATAGGATTGCTTTTGTCCAATACAACTTGTGTAGGCAAAGAGTGCAAGGATTAAAAGAAGACTTGTTTTAAGATGGGATTTCATCTGAGATTTGGGTTAGTGTTACTTGAGATAAGTTCGGCAATTTTTAATCAATTCAAAGCAATTCTTTGGAACTTCTGGTATTAAAACCAACCTACGGCTGCACCAAAGCTTTTTATTCCGAGAACGAGTGTGATGGCCCAGATGAAAAGTCCAAAAAGAATCCCTTTGATTCCTAGGGCATGTGCTCCCAAAAGATCTTTTCTGGTACTCATCCAAAGCAGCCATCCACTAATCAGGGGTAGTAAGATGCCGTTTGCCAATTGGGCTAGGGTGATTAAGGTAACTGGTTTAATTCCAAGGGATGAAAATAGGATCCCGAGAAAGAGGATCAGCCCCATGCTGCCACGCATGGGAGCAGATTGGATGTTTTGGTTCCAACCCAAAATTCCACAAATCACGAGCCCAGCAGCTAAGGGGGCAGTGAGCGAGGAGGTAAGCCCAGCGGCGAATAAGCCAAAGCCCATCAAGTAGGTGCCAAAATCGCCAAAAATGCCCGTAAGTCCTTTGGCAATGTCCTGGGCTGTTTCCAATTCCGTAACTGGATTCGCAGTACCTGCTACCAAAATTGCCATGGATACCAGCCCTCCCAAAACAATCGAAATCCAGAGATCTTTTCTCATCGTGGGTAAATCTTGCTCACTAGTCCACTGTTTCTGCACCAAGCTGGCATAGAGAAACAAGTTGTAGGGAACTACGGTAGTTCCGATTAATGCTACGAGGGTTGGGAGCTTTTCAGTGGAAAACGTAGGTACAAATCCTTGGAGGAGATCCGAAAAATTGGGCTTAGTTAAAGCTGCAGCTATGAGAAAAGCCACAGACATGAAGAGTACTAATCCCACTAGGATCCTTTCCAAACTTTTGTAATTACCCGACCAGAGCAGGATTCCTGCCAGCAGTCCAACCAGTAAATTGCCTGATTGCAGGTAGATGGGTCCAAATTTCCATGTAGGTAAATCCAGAAAAATCCCAATGCCCAAATAGGTTCCTGTAATATTTCCACTTTGG
>JBJOOF010000192.1:0-19237 GCA_046051425.1 Bacteroidota bacterium | reverse complement strand
AGAATTAACTCCCCCTTTTTGACTTGCTCGATATGGAAATGAAGAATTATTTTCCAGAAGTCTGTCATTTTTCTTGAAGGAACGATTTTCAGTTGCTTACTTGCTGAAAATTAGCACCACTTGAAAGCTTTCGCCTGTACCTTTTTCCTTCTTCTTGGCCTGCAAGGTTTCTTTGCTAGTGATTCTCATGCCCAAGTCAACCTAGGGCAAACAGATCGCTGGATGAAGGGCGCCTTGGCCGCCATGGAGCGGAGTGATTACCAAACGGCCAACTCCATCTTTCGAAATCTGATCGATTCAGGCCTTCCACTTCCCGAAGAGATGCCCTATTACTTTTCGGAAACCCTTTTTCAACTTGGGCAATACGACAACAGCCAAAACTTTGTCAATAAATACCTGGAATTGACTGGATTTACTGGTCAAAACTACGAGTCAGCAACACGACTGAAGGAAAAGCTCAAGGTACCTCTGGCACAAATTATAGCCTGTGAACTATGCGATCGACGTGGCTATCGCTACGAGAGTTGTACGACCTGTCAGGGCAAAAAGCAAACCGAACAGGCCTGCTCTTACTGCAAAGCCAAAGGAGTGGTAGGCTGCAGCCGATGTGGTGCTTCTGGAATGATCAAAAAAGTCAACGTATTTAACCTCGTGGATTTTTACGAATGCGAACGCTGTGGGGGTAAAGGTCGTTTGACCTGTCCCACTTGCTCTGGTAGCGGGAAAGAAGTAAGTGCATGCAAAACCTGTGAGGGTAGCGGCAAAACCCCTTCTACCGCGCTCTGTAACCATGAAGTGCATGTGCACTCAGAGGGTGCAAAAAAATAAGGGCTGATCTACCGAAAACCTGAACAAGAGCCTAAACGAGAAATCGATTAGGCATAAAAAGCCAATTCCAATTGCTTTAATTCAGTGTGATTTTATACAGCCACGTTATTTTCGCGAAGCGCATCATTCAAAGAAGTTTTTAGATCTGTAGATGCTTTTCGCTGACCGATAATCAAGGCACAGGGAACCTGATAGGTTCCAGAAGGAAATTGCTTCGGAATCGTACCTGGAATGACTACAGATCGTGGAGGGACATAGCCTTTGTATTCCACAGGGCTAGGGCCTGTCACGTCAATGATCTTTGAACTTGCAGTCAAGGTTACCCCTGCCCCGATCACAGCCTCCTTGCCTATTCGAACTCCTTCCACTACGATCACCCGACTTCCGATAAAGGCGCCGTCTTCAACGATTACTGGAGCAGCTTGCACCGGCTCAAGTACACCACCAATCCCGACACCTCCGCTCAAATGCACGTTCTTCCCGATTTGGGCACAAGATCCGACAGTAGCCCAAGTATCCACCATGGTACCTGAATCCACATAAGCTCCAATATTCACGTAGCTGGGCATCATGATCACTCCCGAAGCCAAGTAAGCCCCGTAGCGAGCCACTGCATGCGGTACTACACGTACACCCTGAGCGGCATAGTTCGTTTTCAAAGCCATCTTATCGTGAAATTCAAAAGGACCTACCTCGATGGTCTGCATTTTTTGTATGGGGAAATACAGAATCACCGCCTTTTTTATCCAGTCATTGACAATCCATTCTCCTGCTTCTGTAGGAGTAGCTACTCGGAGTTTGCCGGAATCTAAGTCAGCAATAATGCTTCGGATGGCCTCTTGTGTCGCTGCCTCTTGAAGGAGTTCACGATTTTCCCAAGCTTGTTCGATGGTAGATTTAAGGTCCATGAGTTTTTAGTTGATAAGAGCTTCCGGATCTTGTCGGAAGCGAAAGGTTTAAATTTGAGAACGCGAATCAAAGAAATCCCAAGGGAAGTTCATAGGGATTTTGTAGAAAGAGTTGGAAAAGGGTAGGCACCTGAGTAGTCCTATTGCCCTTGGAAGATCTTTCACTTTTTCAAACTGCCCGTACTATTTTTTGTTTGCACAACTCGGTCAACTGGAAACCTACCTACAGCACTCTCTGCATTTCCAAGGAGGCAAAGGAAAGACTTCCAAACACAAAATTCAGAGAATTTGTAGCGTCAGACAACCCACCAAATCGGAGTAAATCTCCTATCGAATTTTCGCTTTAGAGCGAATTTTTTTAAGTAATCGGCGGAATTTCTCCCCCATACCCAAAAAGAGATGTGGACAAGGGGTCAGAAGCTGTCTCCGATCTCGAGGTGGTTTTAGTTGGTTTTTTTCTGAGCTAATAATTTAGCAATCAATAAAATAGGCCATTATTTAGTTTAGCCTAGTTTTTAATTCAGATAATCCTAAATCCCAATCCCCCATTAAATGTGAGTTTTCCACAACTGTTTTAGATTTATAGAATTTATTTTTTAGATAACTCTAATTTTATTTTTATATTTGTCTCATTATTATCGTATACAATGGAATTAACTACTGCAGAAGAGAACTACCTCAAGGCCATCTATCACCTCTCAGAAGAGGGAAAAAAAAGTGTTTCCACCAACGACATTGCTGCCGCAATCCAGACCAAGCCTGCCTCGGTAAGCGACATGCTCCGCAAGCTGGGAGAAAAAGAAGTAATCCAATACCGGAAATACTACGGGCTCCAAATCACGGAACTTGGCAAGCGCCTTGCCCTGCAGACCATCCGCAAGCACCGACTGTGGGAAGTCTTCTTGGTAGACAAATTGCATTTTTCTTGGGATGAGGTGCACGAGGTGGCAGAGCAATTGGAACACATCCAATCCTCACTCCTCATCGAACGCTTGGACTCCTACCTCAACTACCCCAAGTTTGATCCTCACGGTGATCCCATTCCAGACGAACACGGAGACGTACGCTCCCGCCCTCGAATTGCATTGAATGAAATGAACATTGACCAAGGCGGACAAATCGTGGCAGTCAAAGACAGTTCGGCTGCTTTTCTCCGCTACCTAGATAAGGTCGGTGCCTACATAGGCGCCCGCATCAAGGTGCTCGACAAAGTAGAATTCGATGGTTCGGTTGAGATTCTTGTAGATCAAAAGAAGACCATCTTCATGTCTAAAGATGTAGCCAGCAACATTCTCGTTCTTCAATCATGAAACGTATCGCTCCCATTTTTTTAATTATTATTCTTTTTTGGAGCTGTACCTCGGCTTCCAAGTCTACGCGCACCAAGCCCTTGATCGTGGCCACTACAAGTATTTTGGCGGATGGGATACAGCATTTGGTCGGCGATCAAGCAGAAGTAATCGCCCTGATGCCTGCGGGGGTAGACCCACACCTGTACAAGGCTTCGGTGCGTGACCTCGATCTACTTACTCAGGCTGACCTGGTGGTCTACCACGGGCTGTACCTGGAAGGAAAAATGACCGAGATTTTTGAAAAGCTCGCCAAACAGCAGCGACTCATTGACGTATCCCAGGGCATCCCAGCGAATCAACTCATTCGCTCCGGTCCCGAATCCCATAGCGTAGACCCGCACATCTGGTTTGACATTTCCCTTTGGTCGGCAGCACTAGCCTATGCCAGCCAGGAACTTCAAATCTGGCAGCCTACTTGGAAACCTCAACTTCAAATGAATACCCAAGCGTACTTGGATCAGCTCGAGGCGCTTGACCAACGAACCAAATCCAAGGTTCAAGAACTGGTGGAGCGCAAACAAGTCCTAGTGACCGCACACGATGCTTTCGCCTATTTTGGCAAAGCCTATGGCCTTCCAGTCTATTCCCTCCAAGGACTCTCTACCCTAAGTGAACCGGGTTTGCGGGACCTAACCGAATTGATCACTCTCATTCAAACCTATCAAGTGAAAGCCATTTTTGCCGAACAGACCATTTCCCCCAAAGCGCTTCAAGCCGTAGCCCGAGGCGCAGCAGAGAAAAATCAGGTGGTCAAACTAGCCGGTCCCTTGTACACGGACAGCCTCGACGCGCCCAATACCCCTGCTGGAACTTACATCGGCATGTTTGAAACCAATCTTCAACTTATTTACAGCCAACTACTCCCATGATCACACAGGTACCCCACCCCGTCCTAGAAGTACATGACCTCACGGTCAGCTACGACCAGCAGCCCGTGCTTTGGAACGTGGACTTGAGCCTTCCAGCAGGTCAATTGATTGGCATCCTTGGCCCCAATGGCGCCGGCAAATCCACACTCATCAAATCTATCATGGGTTTGATCTCCCCGACTTCTGGGTACATCAAAATTTTTGATAAGGCACTGCCTGAAGTACGCTCGCGAATCAGCTACGTTCCCCAACGGGAATCTGTGGATTGGAACTTCCCTGCATCCGTCTTAGACGTCGTAGTCATGGGCACCTATGGTAAGTTGGGGCTATTTCGCCGTCCCGGCAAAAAAGAGGTGCAAGTTGCCCAAGAGGCCTTGGAGCAGGTGGGCATGACTGCCTTTGCCAACCGGCAGATCTCCGAACTCTCCGGCGGACAGCAGCAGCGTGTGTTTATTGCACGTGCACTGGCTCAGCAAGCAGACTTGTATTTGATGGACGAACCCTTTGCAGGGGTGGATATGGCTACCGAAACGGCCATCTTCCAGTTGCTACAGGACATGGCCCGCGCTGGGAAGACTGTCCTGGTAGTCCACCACGACATCCATAGTGCCATGAACTTCTTTGAATGGGTGATCATGCTCAACCTGCACTTGGTAGCTTCAGGACCCAAGGACCAGGTAATGACCGAGGAGCTGCTTCGCAAGACCTACGGAGGGAAACTCAACCTGCTTACCCAGGTGACCGATTTGATTCGTAAGCAAGATTTCAACCCACTTCAACCCTGACATGGAAGACTTTCTGTACTTCTTCACCTTTCAAGATCCTTCCATCACCTGGGTGGTGATGGGCATCACGCTGCTGGGGATTGGATCGGCCTACGTGGGCACCTTTTCCTTTTTGGACAAGAAGGCATTATTAGGTGATGCCATCTCCCATGCGGTACTTCCTGGGATTTGCTTGGGGTTTGTCTTGGCCGGAGAAAAGGATCCGCGCTACATCGTCACAGGCGCCTTCTTATCGGGTGCTCTGGCTACTTTTTTGTCTTCCTGGCTGAAGCAAAACACGAAGCTGAGTGAGGATAGCATCATCGCTAGTATCCTTTCCGTGTTTTTTGGAATTGGCATTGTAGCATTGACCGCAATTCAAAAATCTGGCAATCCCGAGGTTGCCGGGCTCAATTCCTTTATTTTCGGAAATGCCATCGGAATTGCTGAAGCTGACTTATTCCTGTATGGAGGCTTGTCCTTGGCCATTCTGCTGGTCCTGAGCCTATTTTTGAAGGAATTTCGTTTGATGGTCTTTGACCCTGGATTTGGTAAGGCCATCGGATTCCCGATGAAGGGCATCCGCTTTGTTTTCAATGTATTGTTGATCCTAGCCGTGGTAATCGGCATCCAAGCCATCGGCGTGGTCTTGATGGCTGCCCTACTGATCACTCCAGGGGCAGCAGCACGTTTTTGGACCGACCGATTGCAACCCTTACTCCTGCTTTCCGCCTTCTTTTCAATTCTTTCTGGAATCCTGGGTACCTATGTTTCCTTCGTATTGCCACAGATGCCTACCGGTCCCTGGGTGGTGGTCTTCTTGTCCTTGATCGCGTTGCTTTCTTTTATATTTTCCCCTAAAAGCGGATTGATTCGACGCTTCCTAGCCCGACGCAGCTACTTGAATAAAACCCATCGGGATCACCTGATGAAAGCGCTATTCAAAGCCAAAGAAGCCAAGCGGGAGCTACTGACCTTGGAAGAAATTCGTGCATTGTACCCTTTCCACAAAAAAGAAATTGAACATTCCCTGCAGGTACTCACCAAGCAAGGACTCGTGATTCAAGATCCCCAGGGTGTGCGACTCAGTACACAAGGCACTTCAGATGCGATGCGGATTGTCCGTCTCCACCGCTTGTGGGAAGTGTACCTCAACGAGTCCATGAACATTGCCCCTGACCACGTGCACGAGTCCGCCGAGCAGATGGAGCACCTTCTGACTCCGGAATTGGAAGCCCTGCTGGAGCAGCGGCTCAACTATCCTACCCTCGATCCTCACCAAGAAACTATCCCCCGAGAATCCCATGACGCTTGATACCAATGCCCTATTGATCATCCTCACAGGAGCCTTGATTGCGATCTCCTGTGGTTTTTTGGGCGTATTTCTCCTGCTCCGCAAAATGTCCATGACCGGTGACGCCATCTCCCATGCCGTACTTCCCGGCATTGTGATCGGCTTCTTTGTGTCCGGAAGTCAGCGCAGTTTGGAAGTCATCATCGGAGCAGGCCTTCTTGGTATCCTCTCCACGCTGATGATTGATGCGCTACGCAAAAAAGCCAAGGTGCAGCTCGACGCCTCCATAGGCATCACCTTCACGCTCCTTTTCGCCATCGGCATCATTCTGATTAATCTTTTTGCCTACAAGGTAGATTTAGATCAGGAGTGCGTGCTCTATGGGGAAATCGCCTACCTGCCCATTGACCTCTGGATCACACCAAGCGGGCTCAATTTGGGTCCCCGCATCACCTGGTTGGCCGGGCTCAACTTCTTCTTGGTCAATGGATTTGTCTACCTGCTATTTAAGGAATTGTCTCTGACCAGCTTTGACGAGAACTTTAGTGCTGCCATTGGTATTCCTGCCAAAGGCGTAAATCTGGCGCTCATGAGCATGGTATCCTACACCACAGTATCCAGTTTTGAATCCGTAGGAGCCATTTTAGTAGTGGCATTATTGGTGGTTCCCCCATCCACTGCCTACCTCTGGACCAAGAGTTTGATTCCCCTACTTCGCCTTACGGCAGCCCTAGGAATTTTAATTGCCATTTTGGGATACTATCTTGCCTACTGGATCGACAGTTCCATCGCAGGCATGATGGTGGCCGTAGCTGGCGCCTTCTTCTTTGGTAGTGCCTTGATTAAAGGCAATTGGCCTTTGCGATTGCGTGGAACCTCCAGCTCCAGCCCTGCGTTTGATTCTTGAAAATATGTCTATGAAAGCATTTTCACTCGTTTTACTCTTGGTTCTGCTGCATCTGAACCTCCAAGCCCAAGACCAAATCCAATGGATGAAGTTTGAAGAGGCCATCGCTGCCAATGAAAAGAATCCAAAAATGATCTTGGTAGACGTGTACACCGACTGGTGTGGCTGGTGCAAAAAGATGGACAAGGAGACCTTTACCGATCCTCAGGTGATTGCGCATTTCCAAAAGAATTTTTATGCGGTAAAGCTCAATGCAGAGGATACGAATCGGAGCTTTCAATTTATGGGGAAAACCTTTACCGAAGCCCAGATGGCGGCATCCATGCGGGTCAATTCCTACCCCAACTTTGTGGTGATTGAGCCAGGACTGCAAAACATCGCCCAGCTACCTGGCTATCGAGAGCCCACGGCCTTCCTTTCAGGATTGGCAGATTTGATTGACAAAGCCTTTAAAAAGACCCCATGAGTTTCTCTCTTTCGGAGCGCGAGGATACCATCATTGCTTTAGCCACCCCTCAGGGTGTTGGTGCCATTGCCATCATTCGCATTTCAGGCAAAGACGCCATTCGAGTATGCAACGAGGTGTTTTTCGGGAAAAATCTAGAGGAGCAAGCCTCCCATACCATTCACTTGGGGACCATCCGAGATGGGGAAAAGATCATCGACGAGGTGCTCGTATCCCTATTCAAAGGACCTCGCTCCTTTACCAAGGAAAATGTAGTGGAAATCTCCACGCACGGCTCTTCCTACATCGTCAATCAGGTCCTTAAGCTATTTGTACGCAAAGGTATTCGCTTGGCCAAGCCCGGGGAATTCACGCAGCGTGCCTTCCTGAATGGGCAGTTTGATCTGGCCCAAGCGGAAGCTGTAGCCGATCTCATCCACTCCGACTCCGAGAGCAGTCATCAAGCCGCGCTCAATCAGATGCGTGGAGGCTTTAGTTCCGAGATTCAGGAGCTTCGCAACCAGCTCATTCACTTTGCTTCCATGATCGAGTTGGAACTCGACTTCTCCGAAGAAGATGTGGAGTTTGTCAGTCGAGAGGTGCTGCGTCAGCTCGTGGAACGCATCCTACGGCTCGTGGAAGAACTGATTTTAAGTTTTGACTTGGGCAATGTCATTAAGAATGGGGTACCTACGGTGATTGCTGGCAAGCCCAATGCAGGCAAGTCCACCCTATTGAATGCGCTGCTCAATGAAGAAAAGGCCATTGTCTCCGATATTGCGGGCACGACACGTGACTTTATTGAAGACGAACTGAGTTTGGGTGGGGTAATCTTCCGATTTATTGATACCGCAGGCCTGCGGGAAACTACCGACACCATCGAGGCCATTGGAGTGAGCCGTACCCAAGAAAAGATGCGTACTGCATCCTTGATCCTGTACCTCTTTGACTTGAGCGATACCGACTTGGTTGAGGTACATCGGGACCTCAATAAATTGGATAACCTGGGTGTTCCCTACCTTAAAGTTGGAAATAAACTAGATGCTGCTAAAGATAATATTGTCAATGAATTACAAGCTAATTATTCCGACATGCTATTTATCTCGGCAGGAAATAAAGAAAACCTGGAATTGCTAAAGGCACGCATCCTTGAGCTGGTCAATTTAGACAAGTTTCGCACCGGAAATACCGTCGTCACCAATGTGCGTCATTACGACAGCTTGACTAAGACCCGCGAGTCCTTATTAGAGGTGCTGGGTGGCTTGGATCAGCTAGTGACCAACGACTTTTTAGCGATGGATATTCGCAGAGCGCTCCACTACCTCGGTGAGATCACTGGTGAAGTCACCACCGACGATTTGTTAGCCAACATTTTTAGTAAGTTTTGTATTGGGAAGTAAGTATCCCCTAACCAAAACAAATGAAAAACCTTAATTTAGACTCTTTAAGAAAAAAAAGAACCCCCAAACATTTTTGAATGGGGGTTTGATATCTTTTTTAAATATAGGAGTTCTATTTTCAGATGTAAGTTTTTCTAAGTAAACTCGTTTTATTTTCTTTTTTTAAGAATTATTTTACGCTTAACGAAGTACCGTCATCATACAATAATTCTAAAATTTCATATTCAAATTTAATTTTTGATTGATCAGCCATTTTAAGGATTCGTTGATCTTCATTAGTATTCTTGAATTCACCTCCATTGAGGTAAATCAGTTTTTTAGAATTAGCTTTTACAACATCCGCAATTGGCCATTCCCCCGAATAAAAAGCAACGCCATCTGAGTTTCTAAAAGTAACTAAAACTGTAAAACCACTAATTGTTTTGTCAGAATTATTTTGAGCAAAAATGTCAATAAATAAAAAATTCTTCAAAGAACCTTCATCAATAAATTCTTCTGTGTATTTGCGAGAGAATGAAATGGTTACTGATTCTCCAATTTTTTTCTTTTTTTCAGCTATTTCTTTATCAATTTTTTCTCTTTCCTCTTTTTCCTTTTTTACTGTTGATAAAATTTCACCGTATGAAGCATCGGAAGATATTGAAGAAGCCAAACTATCCGATTCATTCAAAGTGATGTAGGCTCTTAGTAAAGAATCCTCTTCTTCGTTTAGAAGTTTATTCTCCAATAAAGTCGCAATGTCTTCTTCATAGGTAGTTTTGTTGAATTTGTCTTCAAGTGATTTACTATTGCAACCAAATAAAGTTAAAAATGCAGTCGTGATGATTAGAAATGAGAAATTTTTCATTTTTGTTTGATTTTATATTTCCTACTCGTATGGCTTTTCGGAGTCGCCCCGTTATTATATTGGTTTCTGGTCTCCAATTTTGTTTTCCAATTATACGAAATATTATCCTGACAACTATCAAAATTGCCTTTTGACGGCTCACTTTTCTGTGGTTTTGAGTTTGTTTGACTTTTCATAGACTTACCCATATCTCTTATAATCACAATATTTTTTCTCGTTTACTAATTGAGAATTAGCAGAAAAATAATCAATAAAATCGTTTAGGATTTTGATTGGCCTGATTAAGGTGTTGGTTCCTAAATTGTCTGCTAATCGTCAAGTTCATTTGGACAATTGCTGATGAAAAATAAGAGATTTATTGTGATTCTTCAAAAGGTGATTTTTTCTTCGTCGGAGATTAATTTTTTTTAGTCTATTCTTTTTGTTTTGAGTTTTCTCATCTTTTTTGAAATTTTTCCTACCCCTCGTTTTTTGCCAATTGGAGGGGAATATTTTTTGGAAGCCGAGCGTTTTTGTACCTTATTTATACATTGAAAAAATATTGTAATTTCATAACTACCTGTAAATATGAGTTTTAAATATAAAAATTCTTTCTGTATTGGGAAGTAGTATCTGAGTACCTATTTTTTTTTTGACAGTTTGTACATAAATTTCAACGAACTGAAATTAGTCCTGTTCTATTGAACAAGAACTGGGCTTTTCAGAGAAGCAATTCATCAGTTGAAACTAGTAGTTACAAACTTCTCAAAACCACCCCATTCCAATGCAATTGTTGTTTTTACGTATTATTCTCGAAATAATTACGCTATATAGTAATGATTCAAAAACTATTCAACCCCCTGAAAATAACATTATTTTAACTAGTATTAATATAAATTCAGAAGAGGTAAACTATCCTTTAGGTACTAGTCCAATCTTTGAAATAGATTATTTATTGGGAAAATTTGACCCCGCTACACATCCTGATTTTGCAAAAATACCGCTTGAGGTAACAAACAAAGAAAATGTGTATTTGAGGAAAGAGGTACTGGAGGCTTTTGTAAACATGAGAAATGCCGCCAGAAAAGAAGGAGTATCCTTGAAAATAATTTCGGCAACTAGAAATTTTCAAGCACAAAAAGGAATTTGGGAAGCCAAATGGAATGGCAGCAGATTGGTAGAAGGGGAAAATCTTTCGGTAAGCATCAAAAACCCTGCTCAACGAGCCATAAAGATACTACGCTACAGTTCCATGCCAGGCACTTCTAGGCATCATTGGGGAACTGATATTGACATCAACGATTTGACTGATAGCTATTTTTTGAGTGGAAAAGGAAAAAAAGAATACGAATGGTTGGTGAAGAATGCAGGTAAATACGGATTTTGCCAGGTATACTCCCCCAAAGGAGAACAAAGACCCCAGGGTTATGAAGAGGAAAAATGGCATTGGAGCTACATTCCTACCTCAGAAATTCTGCTTCAACAGTATCAAGCTAAAGTGAAGCCAGAGGACATCAAAGGCTTTCAAGGTGCTGAAACAGCACAAAGCATCAATGTAATTCAAAACTATGTCTTGGGAATTAATTCTGATTTAAGATAATCCCATCAAAACAGCACCACTGACAATTACAGTTCGTATGGTCTAAATAGCAGGTGTAGGACATATAGCTCGTTTCCGTTGAATAGTTTTTTATTTTTTACTCTCGCAAAGCCTGCCTGCGGTAGGCAGGACGCAGTGCCTTGCCTGTATTACTTCCGGAGGCCTTTGCGCCTTCTCTACTTTGCGCGCCCTATTCTTTTTTCTTCTCGCAAAGACGCAGAGACGCAAAGGAATTGTGGCCGCTCGGTTAAACTTCCGGAGGCCTTGGCGTCTTCCCTACTTTGCGTGCCAAATACTTTTTTCTTCTCGCAAAGACCTGCCTGCCGCAGGCAGGACGCAGAGACCTGTCCGCCGCGGCGGACAGACGCGAAGAAATTGTAGTCCGAAAAAAAATAATCCCCCTCCCGCAATTCTGCGGGACAGGCTTGCCCCCTCCCCTTGGTAAGAGCCTGTCCCGATGCAAATCGGGAGGGAGTCGCTCCTGCTGTCCCTCAAGAATCAGTTAAGTAGTTAACTTTAGAACTAGTTGCTAAAGAAATTCAACATTTACAATTTAATTGTTGAAGTGCCTGGGATGCAACTCCCCCTTGAAAGGGGGATAGGGGGATTTCTTTCCGCAATGCAGCAAAGAAATAGTGGCCGCTCGGTATTACTTTCCGCCGCGGCGGACAGGCTTCCCTCCTTTGCGGCTTTGCGCGCCCTATTCTTTTTTCTTCTCGCAAAGACGCAGAGACGCAAAGAATTTGTGGTCCGCTCTGTTAGACTTCCGGAGGCCTTTGCGTCTTTGCGCGCATTATTATTTTTTTCTTGCAAAGCCTACCTATCCGCCTCCGAGGACTGATTTCTAAAACGAGACAATAACCGTCAAAACTCCCTTATTAAAAAATTCCTTTGCGCGGGTTCTTGCAAATCAAACAAATCTCTCTTTACCTTTACCCCATCATCAAGAACCAGTCTATCTGGTACCAACCGAGTCTAACGCCACGGTGGTAAAGCGATGAGGGTTTGTGCAAACCAAAAACGTTACCTGCAATCCTTTTCAATTCTTGGTATCAGTGACTAGTACTTGAATTTTGATCAAGACTTTTTACGCTTTTTTATTTACCACAAACCAAGAAAGAATCCATGAGAACCTTAACCACCCGTTACGGAAGAAAATTACCATTTGATGAACAGCGATGGAATTTGCGTACCGAAAATCACAGCTGTCAAATCGTTGGTGAGCGTGAAGACGCTTACTTACTTCTAGATGCAAATACCCTAGTGACTTGGGTGCCAAAGGCCATAATCAAGGATAATGCCTACGAAATAGTCGGAGATGAAGTCACGCTTAGTGCAGGCGTCTATGCAAAATGGATTACTGCTCCGCGATGGGTTCAATCACAAAATAGACTGAAGGAATTGTATTTGCCTTATCAGGAACTCCTTTTTGCGAATCGTAAGCAGGTGCTAAGCCGAGGAGAGTATTACCTTTTGAGTCCGGAGGTCTTGTCCAGTGGTGGGGCCTATTTAGGAGGATTTAAGTATTCCCTAGGGGTTCTTGTGGAGGCTATGGAGGAAAAGGCAAATGGGGTTTATTTCGAGGAATTTGCGGGCATTAGAGAACTATACTTGGTTTCTTTGTCAGGTTCACCCCTGAGTGGAATCCATGATTCCCTCTTTTGGAGCGAGGAACAGCAAAAGCTCATTCGAATCACCTCTTCCCAATGCCGATTGCCAGGGGGATTTATGGCAGCAATTCGAGCCTTCAAAGAAGCTGTTAGCCAAAATTTCGGGGAATTTACCTACCAAGGTGATGCACTCGAACAGCTACTTGGGGAATTAGGTATCGTGGTTTGACGCTACCTAAAAGCAGTGTTTCATCGATATTTCAACCTCTTGTCTGAATAAATAGTATCTTCAGCTGCATTCAAAAGTTTTTGAACACATCCGCAAATCCATTAGCTAGTGGTTTACCATCCTTATCCCAAAAAAGACCAAGGCTAATTCCTCATCCAAATTCTACAGCTTCCTTTTTACTCTTCACCAAACATCACATCTCCAATTCGGATCAATGTGGAATAGTAGTTCAGGTTTGTTTTTTCTGCTTCAGTCACCTTGCCATCGGCCTTGGCTTGATCATTCATAAAGCGAATAATGTCCTCCCGAGCCCCTTCATTGGTAATTCCACTGTTGATATGCAAGCAAAGTTGAGTCAGCATACTAGAACGAGTTTCAATATCGAAAGCAGACTCAGATTTTTTAAGGAGGTCAAGGGTCTCATCCAGTGTGTCCAGGCATTCGTCTTCGTCCATATCAAACCAATCCCCCAAAGAGACAGCTGTAGACTTAATGTCTGCCATTTCTTTGTCTGTATACCGCTCAAATTTCCAACCCACTTGGAGAATTACAAATAAGATGCAATGCATCAATGAAGGGATATCGAATGATTCATCCGCATTTTCCTTTTTCTCAGCTCCCTTCTTTTTCTTTGCTTTTTCTTTGGGCACGGCCTTTTGTTTCTTGCTCGAGGTTGGCTCTTGAGATTTTTTTTCTTCTTTCCCCATCATTTCTGCCAGCTCACTAGTCGTCACTTCAGAAAGATCAAGCACCCTCACCCCTTCATAGATTTTCAAGTAATCTTTCAAGACGGGATTGTTGGTGTAAGTGCTGATATGGAAATCTCGTTTGACTTTGTCCAACAGCAGCTGCAGTTTGAGTGGGTTCCATGCGGAAGAAAGTTCCTTCCAACGTGCCAAACAAAACTCATGGAAGCCTGCCCGATTGTATTCTACATTGAAAAACTGAAAAATTTCAAAAGAAGCATTATCTCTAAATCCACCGACAAGCTTTTCGGCTAAGGAAGCATCTTTGGTCACTAGCGAAAAAATAGATCTTGCGGCAGCTTTATCCACTAACTTGATATCAAGCCCTGCATTCGGTTCATCCCAAAGGATGAAATCAAACAGGATAAGCCCCAACTTTTCTTCATTACTCAGTTGGTTGAAATTGCCTGATGCCTTGAGAAGTAAGGCTTTTACCTCACATCCATTAGTTGCATCGCGAGATATAGCATCCTTACTTAAGACCATCTCAAGGTTGCCGATTTCATGATTTGGGCTTGCTTTGAGCATCAAGAAAAGGGGGAAATACCGATCTTGGGGAGCCAGCGAACCTCCAAAAGATTCTGCTTCTTCGAGCATATCCCCCAAGTACATGAAAAATTCAAGGGTGTCCAGAAAGAGACCTTCATTGCAATGCGACAAGAGCTCCGAAACAATCTCACCCAAACCACGAATGTAGTCGACATGGGTAGCAAAATCCTCCTCATAACTTTTTTCTGCATTCAGCATGGGTCCTAGCAGTAGGGCTTCAATCAAGTTGCCATCTTCATGAGCAATACGAAGCATCTCGTTGGAAATCCTAGGAACTACAGCCGCTTTGGTATATTCTCGAAGGATTTCCTCGTAAGTACCTCGGTAGGTAGATGATTTTGTGGAAAGCCCGAGGTAATAATTACGGAGCTGTTGGATACACGTGAGGAAAGGCATGGGATCGTCTAAGCAGCGATCTGTGTCGTCTGCCAGAGAGGTGTCCGAGGGCTTCCCTTTGGAAGGCTTAGCTGCAGGCATTGACTTTTGATCTGCTTCGGTGTCCTCTTCCATTTGGGATTCCAATTGTTTGATGATCTCTGCCAGCCTTAGTTCATCTTCTTCGGATGGAGCAGAAGGGTCTTTTCTGCCTACTGCCCTTCCTTCTAAATCAAATTCGGTCAAATCAAAATCCGAAAGGTCTTCGGCCTTGGATGTAGCTGCTGAAGGACTTTCTTTTTTAGGCTTTGGAGCAGCCTTAGTTGGTGCTGCTTGTCCTATTTTTCCTTTTCCAAGCAAGCTTTCCACGAAAGTGAATGCAGCAGTGCAAGCTGCATCCACAGATTTATACTCTGGGTTTCCTTTGGGACGAATTCCTTGGCTGTAGGCTTCTAAATTCCCATTTTTGGCTAAGAGTGGTTGGATAAAATCCTCTTCTCGACAATAAAACCCCATTTTAATGGTTCCTCCTGCAGTATTGAAAAATAGGTGTGTACCACGTTTGGAATGGACACTTGGAAGGTGGATATCCAGGAAGTTGTCCTTATTTACTTTTTTAACTTCTGCATCAGGAAATTTCGCTTTTATTGCTTCAGCAAGTTGATCTTGGATTGTCTTAGCCATGGTTAAACTAGATTGAGTGGTTTTTTCGGGCAAACTGTTTACTTCTTTTTGAGTTGGGCAGGCGCCCCTATTTTCTTTTTGTATTCGAGTGCTTGTTCGCAATAGGCCTTAGAAGTGGCATAATCCCATTTAGTGATTGCCATTAACTTCTCAATTTCTCTTTTTAAATCAATCGATTCAAGTTGAGAATCAGAACTAGCTGCATTTTTAGGAGTTGGAGTAGGAATTGGCTTAGATGAATTGGCCGATCCTCTTGTTTCTTCCTCTAACTGGTCGCAATATTTTTTGGATTCCTGTAGATTTAAGCCTGTTTTTGTCATTAAAAACTTTACGGCCTCCAATTTTCCTGCTACCCGCATCTTTTCCTTTGTTTCGCCGAGGATGACTGGATCTGGTGGAGTATTTTTTTGTTTTTTTGGTGGTGGCGTTACAGAAAGTTGGTCACAATAGGTTTTCGCCTGTTTTAACCCCCATCCTTTTACTTGCATGGCAAAACTTATCGCATGAAATTTTCCCATAGACTTCGAGATTGCAACTATCTCTTTTTGAAATTCTGCATCGCTAAGGTTAAGGTTTGAGAAATTTTTGGAAGAAGCATAGGAAGAAGGCAGGGTAACAAAAGAGGAGGTTTTATTCTCTGATTTTGTCACTTGAGGTTTGCTTTCGCTTTGGTGTGGAGCTGGAATGGGTGGTACTGGTTTAACTTTCTTCTTTGGTTTGATCCCTTGTTCCTTGACCGGTTGCTTTTGTTCTGGCTTGGGTTGTGGTGGTTTCGGTGTAGAAACCCTAGATTTTTTCGATTTTGAATTATCCTTAGAAAATAACTTCATCAGTAATCCAATGACTGTCATTGCGGCAAAAAATAAAAGAACGTAAACCATAAAGGGTGAGTTTTTCAGCTAGTTTAATTGAAAGCTACTTTTTTAATTTTAAAGGCTAAAACCATTTAGAATCAATTTGATAGGAATAAATCAAAAATAGAAAAATGCATTTAGGGTTTTAGTGGTTTTTATATAATTGGTACAAGTCCTATCGGTACATTTTTCCAAAAACAGGAATTAGCTTTTCGCACAAGGATATACCTGCAGTTTCGTATCTAGCCCGCATTTGCTCCATAGGATTTGAAATTGAAGAGTCGAGTCGAGTTCTAAGCGTACTTTTCAATTTAGCATCCTCTTCTTTGGTAATTACTGCTACAATCCCGTAATCTTGGAAAAGCTTTTTAATTTCAGAAACTACCTGAGCTTTAACTTCCGGTTTATCCAATTTGGAAGAATCATCCCTAAACTCTTGCGTACGATCCAAAATTAATTCAATCAGATAAGTAGCCGGACAGAGATGTTCGAAAAGAAAAATTTTCTTTCGTTCTAGGGTCCTTATTTGAAAAATTTTGCTTCGCGAAATAGGAATTGAAATATCTACTTGGAGTTTTTCTAAGTGTTCAGATGCATTTTTACTTACCCAATAGAAGGGGTTGTAACTCGCATAGGATGCCACAGCATTAGCAAATAAGTACCAAACCTGCCCTTTCCCACTAGCTTGAATTTTTTTAATATTTCTGTCCAGCGTAATCGACAAAATTATATTAAGCAGTGAATCCTGCTGCAGATCTGAATTGTCTTTTGCTTTTTCAAACGGAGTAGCTTTCCCAAATTTCATTCTAAAATCCTGGTCAGTGGTTAACTTACCCATAAATTCCCATATGCTTAAAGAATCGTTTGATCTGACACTTGTGCGATAGTTATTAAATAAAAGATGTAATTCTTCCTGCTTCATTTGACTGGGAGCGCCTTGTCTCTAGCTGTAATTAGAATTGATTTCAATCCTTCCAAATTACCTTTTTTGACTCTTTATTAAAAAGATTTTTTTTCAATTGGTAGGGCTCCAAGACGCAAAAAAAGGAAATCTTTGCTCTTACCTACCCGCCACGCCGGGCTCTTTGCGGCTTGGCGTCTTGCCTACCGCAATCATGGTTTTGAAAGTACTTAGTACTTGGTACTTTGTACTAAGTACTTGCTTCTTTGTACTTAGTACTTGCTACTTACCCTAACCTAAAAGATAAAGGAAGCGTCATGCGCGTGCGAACGGCTTTGCCTTTAATCATTCCTGGGGACCACCTAGGAGAAATCTTGAAGACGCGAAGTGCCTCCTCATCACATCCCCCACCGATGCCTCGCACCAACTCAACCTCTGTGACAGTACCGTCGGTATTGACTACAAAGGAAACCAGTACCGTGCCTTGTATTCCCCTCATTCTCGCTGACGTGGGGTAGGTGAGATTTTCGGATAGGTGGCGCTGCCATGCCGGCAAACCGCCAATAGGAGTTGGTGGCGTGTCTTGCTCGTTAAAAAATGCTGTGGTTTCTTGATTTGGATCATGACCCTCCGTAGCCGGTAAGAGGGCTACTGGCCTAGACTCTTCCTTGCTGTTATTCGCGCTAGGGCCAGGTTCGGCCAGCTTAAACTTAAGCGGCAAGCGCATCTGCGTTCGCATGGGTATCCCATTCTGTGTGCCTGGTATCCATTTAGGGGCACCCTTTACTATCCGGATCGCTTCCTCGTCACATCCTCCACCTATTCCTTTCAAAATTTCAATATTGGTAATTGATCCATCTACATCCACCACAAAGGCCACTATTACTGTACCTTCTATGCCATTCTCTTCGGCATTTTCTGGGTAGCGTAGGTTTTCAGACAAGTACCTATTCCATCCGGCCATCCCTCCAGGTGGATTCGGCTGTACTTCTACCGCCACGTATACTACATCCGTAGCCCCAGTTCCGGCGGCAGTTGAACTGGACGACCCTGCTCCCACCCGATTTGTGGCGGTAGATGCACTGAACAATTGGTCGATATCCTTCACTTGATTTTTCAGGGCTTCGTTAAAAATCAAAATCTCTGGCTTCGTTTCGTCACTACCTGCATTCTCGACGAGCTGTACGATTTGATTTGCATCTCTGTATTCCTGGATCACCTTGTTCTGTTCGACGAGTAATTTCCGATTGACTTGCCCAAATTCCTGAAGGGAGATGGTTTGAAAGCATTCCTCAGACAATTCCAGCTGGATGATGTTGCCATACCCTTCAGCACTATATACTGCAATCTTTTCCCCATAGCCCTTTGTGAACAGGGTTTTTCTAAATTCAAATCCAGACCTGTTTTCAGCAGGCGAATTTAGCGCTTCCCTCTCCCAGCCTTCCGACTCTAAGTAGGTTTGTATATCGACCAAAGAGGAACTCTGCATTCGATACAACTGATGCTTCAAAAAGCAAGAGGCTTCCGCAGTAAGAATCAGGAAGAAAAATAGCACAAAGCTTACTGCGCTTTTGGTAGGAGAAAAAAACATGCTGCTCATGATGATCTAGTTAAACACTAACCTAAATTTAAAAATGAAGAAATAAAAATAACAGGAATCCAGGCGCTTACTAAGGATATAGGCCAACTGTTTATCGATTGAAATTGAGTACCGCAACTACATCCCAATTTTTATGGGGCTGCACAGAAACACCAACCCTTGTATACTCTTTATCCAAGCAGATTATGCGATGACCCAAACTAGGCACATCATCATCAATCAACAATTGCATCGCGATGTCTCTACCCGTTTCCATCCCATAGGAACAGCATTCAGCATCATAGTCGACTTTGCAGTTTTTTCTTGAATGCCCTATGGTGCCCGCTACTCCTTGCTCTTTTGCAAAACATTTAGCACCTGTATAGGTCTCCAAATCAAAATAAAGTGCATTTACCGGTTGCATGGAACCCAGTAATTTAATTAAGGATTCGCGGTAGGTAGAATTCCTTACATAATCCCCATATTTTTCTGTTCCATAGTAATTCATCAGCTCATT
>JBJOOF010000191.1:0-26121 GCA_046051425.1 Bacteroidota bacterium | reverse complement strand
TCCACCTTCCAGTCATGAAGTTGGAGGGGAGCATTTCCTGCTGCATGGGCCAAATCAAATCCCGCCAGTGCCCCCACTTCATGAGCCGCTTGGGTAATGGCTTTAATGTCGAAAAGTTGCCCCGTGTAATATTGGATTCCAGCCATGTTGACCATAGCCAATGCACTGCCTTGCTTTTTGATTTCTGCCACGATATCCTCGGTGCGCAAGGTGTATTCTCCAGACCTGGGCTGAAGCTCCACCAACACGTCTTTGGGATCTAGTCCATGAAACTTGATTTGGGTTTCCAGCATGTACTGGTCTGATGGAAAGGCTCCGCCTTCCACGATGATTTTAAATCGAGTAGGGGTAGGCTGGTAAAAGGACACCATCAAGAGATGCAAATTGACCGAAAGGTAATTCATGGCGACCACCTCCTCAGGTAAGGCGCCTAGGATTTGAGCCAAAATGGGTTTTGATTTCTTTCGTATGGAATACCATGGATCATCCCCATGGAAATACCCATCCACCCCCATATTTGCCCAAGCGGCCATCTCCTTTTCCAAGTAGGCTGCTGCGGTTTTTGGCTGTAGACCTAGCGAATTGCCACAGAAGTAGAGGGCGTCTTTTCCTTCGATCTTAGGGAAGTGAAACCTGGATCTAAATTGGGCCAAGGGATCCAATGCATCCAGTTCTTTGGAAAAGGATTCGTTGTATTGGTAGTTGGGGTACGGGGTCATTTTGGGAAAAGGTATTGGGTGTTTATTCTTAAAATCGATGTGCACAGCTTTTGTTTGCGCAGCGTTAGTTTATCTGGACTGAGGAATTCGTTGATCGGAAAATTTAACTCGTTTTTTTTCGAAAGATACATCCAAAACTGGTTCAAAGTCTTCGCCTTGCCGTCCATGCTTTCCTTTTTTTGGCTTAATTTGTATCAAGACCCTTTCGATTATGCACTTTCCCGTCGCGGACCTTCATTGTGATTTACTTTCCTTTATGGCCAAGGTTCCAAAGGCAGATCCCTTTGACCCCAGTCAAATTGCATGTGCCTTTCCTTGGCTAAAAGCCGGCGGGGTACGGGCACAAGTGCTGGCCATCTACACGGATGTACATCCCGAAAGTATGGAGTTGGCCAGTCGGCAGGCGGATCTCTTTGTGAAGCTTCTTGAAGATCATCCCGAGACGGTTTGCCGATGGGATGCGGCCTTTCAGCAGAAGTTGGAGACTACCGAGCAACTGGGAATTATTGCTTCCATTGAAAATGCTGCCGGTATTGGTACTCCAACGGCTACTTGGTCTGAGATCTATGCCCAATTCGATGCCCTGTTGGAAAAAGTAGGGTCACTCGCCTACATCAGTCTCACCCACCATACCGAAAATCGTTTTGGAGGGGGCAACTACACCGAAGGCATTGGATTGAAAGAGGATGGGAAGAGGCTGCTCGACTACCTAGCAGGCAAGCGGATTCCAGTAGACCTTTCCCATACCTCAGACTTGTTGGCGGAGGGGATTTTACATCACATTGACAGGCATCATTTGCCTATTCCCATTTTAGCCAGCCACTCCAATTTCCGAACTATTTGGGATCATAAGCGAAATTTGACGGATGAATTTGCCCAAGAGATCATTCATCGAGGAGGGATCATTGGGGTCAATTTTCTTCGTGCCTTTTTGGATAGCGAGCAGCCAGAAAGACTATTTGAACACCTTTTCTATGGCTCCAAACTCAATGAAGAGGCCATCGCCTTTGGAGCAGACTTTTTCTATACCCAAGATTTCCCAGACCGGAGTCGTCATCCATTTTATTTTCCCTTGGCGGAAAATGCAAGTAAGTACCCCGGCATCCTTTCCCACTTGAGTCAGGAGTTGACGGATGGGCAGTTGCGGAAATTGGCCCATGAAAATGTGTTTCGCTTTTACCAAAACCTTTGGAGCTGATGTCTAGCCATCATTTTGTCAAGGAGCAGCAGGAGCCAGCCGTATTTATATTGGCCGTGGAAGGGATCTCTTTTGAGACGGTTGCCCCACTTTTGGAATGGTCCCCAACCCTACTAATCGCGCAAGAAGCGGTGGAGGTAGTACTCAGTTGGGGAATAAAAATCGATGTGGCTTTGGGCACTTTAGAATTCCAAAGTGAAAACAGGCACTTGCTTGAAGAACAGTATCCGCTTCGGTTTTTGACAGTTTCGACCGGAAGTACTTTGGAGGAAGGCATCCATTACCTCCTTGCATCCCAGCACAAAGGGGTTCATCTGGTGGGTTTTGATCATCAAAAACACCAGCAATTGGAAGAGAAAATCCTTCACCTGGATCTAACACTTGTAGATGGGGATTGGAAATATTATCCGGTCAAAGGAGGGAAGTTTTCCAAATGGTTTGCTCCTGCTGAAATCCGCCTTTTGGCAATTGAAAACCAGCCAGTGGAGGTGTCAAACACAGACGGATCTCTACTTTTCCCCGTGTGCTACCTGACCCAACTGGAAGTTCCTGAAGGAATTTCTACGTTCTCCAGTTCGGGTATTTTTTGGATAGGTGAGCGGGTGAGGATTTAGCCTTTTTTGTTCAACCATTTTAAAAAATAAACCACATAGACACATAGTTTTTCTATGTGTCTATGTGGTTTCTAAGTTTTCCAAACTACCAATGCACTTGCTTTTCTTCAAACAGTTGGATGGAAGTCTTTATTAAAGTAAATACTAATTTCCTACTGCAAGAAACAATCCTGCAGCCAAAAGTGCGCCTAAAATGGGTCCTACTACAGGAACCCAAGCATAGCCCCAATCCGAGTCGCCTTTGCCCTTGATGGGTAGGAGTTGATGCATGATTCTTGGGCCAAGGTCACGGGCAGGGTTGATGGCATAGCCTGTGGTGCCTCCTAAGGCCAAGCCGATGCCCCAAACCAAAAAGGTAACTGGAAGTGCGCCAATGGAACCCAATCCAACAGGGGTTTTGCCTGAATCTTCTAGGTTGGCCCCTGCGATGTAAAGAATCACAAAGATCAATACAAAGGTTCCGAGGGCTTCCGAGAGCACGCTGCTCGAAAAGTTCCGTACCGTTGGGTCTGTACAAAAGACACCCCGTTTCAATCCAGGATCATCTGTTAGGTCAAAATGGTGTCTGTACATCGCCCAGGCCAATCCCGAACCGAGCATTGCGCCGCCAAATTGTGCTAAAATGTACCCTGGAGCCAAGGCCCAATCAAATTTGCCTACAGCAGCCAATCCAATCGTCACGGCTGGGTTAAGGTGTGCTCCGCTAGATGGTCCTGCAATGACTACTCCACAAAACACGGCAAAAGCCCATGCGGTGGTGATGGCGATGAGTCCGCCCCCATTTCCTTTGGTGCCGGGCAGGATCACATTGGCAACTACGCCTGTTCCTAAAAGAAGCACCACTGCGGTGCCTATCAATTCTGCTACTAGTGGATTCATTCTTCCCAGTTTTTAGTTCGTTCGACTGCTTTATGCCAAAAATGTACTAATTTTTCTCGTTTGCCATCTTCCATTGCTGGAGAAAAGGTTTTGTCCGGCTGCCATAGTTTTTGGAGCTCCTCCTGATTTTTCCAGAAGCCTACTGCCAAGCCAGCCAAAAATGCAGCGCCTAGTGCCGTGGTCTCAATAATCATGGGACGCTTGATTTCACAATTCAACAGGTCACTTTGAAACTGCATCAGGAAGTTATTGGCGGTGGCCCCACCATCCACGCGGAGCTCTTGCGTGGGTTTGCCCGAGTCCTTTTCCATGGCCTTCAGCACATCGAAGACCTGGTAAGCGACGGCCTCTAGGGCGGCTCGGGTGAAATGTGCCGTGGTCGTGCCTCGGGTAATTCCAAAAAAGGCTCCTCGGGCCTGCTGATCCCAGTGCGGAGCCCCTAGTCCAGCGAGCGCAGGAACGAAATAAACTCCATCGTTACCAGGGACGCTGGTGGCCAGCTTTTCGGTTTCCTTGGCATCGGCAAACAACTTCAACCCATCTCGAAGCCATTGGATCGCTGCTCCTCCGATAAAGACCGACCCTTCTAGGGCGTAGTTGATTTCATTCCCAATCTTCCAAGCCACTGTAGTGAGGAGCTGATTTTGGGAGCGAACAGCTACTTTTCCAGTATTCATCACCAGAAAGCAACCTGTACCGTAAGTGGTTTTGGCCATGCCCGGCTGGGTACAAAGTTGCCCAAAAAGTGCTGCCTGCTGATCACCGGCTACGCCGGCAATGGGGATTTTGGTGTTGAGCACATCTCCTGCCGTCTCGGTGAATACCTCGCTGCAGCTTTTTACCTCTGGGAGCATAGAAGCAGGAATGTTGAACAAGGCCAGCAGCTCCTGATCCCATTGTTGGGTATGAATATTGAAAATCAGCGTACGGCTGGCATTGGTGATGTCGGTAAGGTGGCTTTTTCCAGCAGTCAACTTCCAGATCAACCAGCTGTCAACCGTTCCAAAAGCCAATTCTCCCGCTTCTGCGCGCTGCTGAGCACCTTCGACATGATCGAGAACCCATCGGATTTTGGTGGCAGAAAAATAGGCGTCGATGACCAAACCCGTCTTATCTGCAATTAGCGAACCTACTCCTTTTTCTTTCAGCGCATCGCAGTAGGCTGCGGTGCGGCGGTCCTGCCAGACTATGGCATTGTAGAGGGCTTTGCCCGTCTTTCGATCCCAGACAATGGTGGTTTCGCGCTGATTCGTGATGCCGATGGCAGCTATCTGGTCTGGGCGAATGGATTTTTGGAGTAGGGCTTCTACCAGCACAGTGGACTGGCTGGACCAGATTTCTTCTGGGTCGTGCTCCACCCATCCTTGCTGGGGGAAGTATTGGGTAAATTCCTTCTGAGCCACGGAGACAATCTCTCCTTTTTGGTTAAAAATAAGGGCTCGGGAACTCGTAGTGCCTTGGTCTAAGGCCAAAATATAGGGTTTGTCAACAGGCATTTTGGGCGATTGGGTTGGTAATGTTGGCTTGAATTTAGTGTTTCGAAATCAAATACTTTGCAGCGATCTTTCTAAAATTAGTTAATTCAGTGGTAATCCAGTCCTCCTCCTTATGGAGTACCCCAGCCATGGTTAGAGCCACAGTTTCTGCGGAGGCCAACGCGGCTTCTGGGTCCAGAATGAGCATTCGGATTCTCCGAGAAAGCACATCTTCTACGGTAAGGGCCATTTCCTGCTCGCAGGCCCAGACCACCTCTGCTAGAATATTCGGAAATTGGGGATGGATGCGCTCCTGCCAACGGGGGTTTTGGGTTGCTAAGGCTTTGATTTTTTCGGCATCCGAACCATAAATACTCCAATGTCCAGCCGGAAGGCTTGCTGTCCAGCCGTGAATTTTTTGAGTGGAGGTGTTGCTTTTTGGGAGTGCCACGGCGGTGACCCGGGTGAAATAGGCCACTGTGTCTTCCCCCATTTTTCGGTAGGTAGTCCACTTGCCTCCGGTGAGGGAGACCAGCCCACTTTGTGAGAGAATGATTTTGTGGGAGCGGGAGATTTCTTTGGTTTTGGTGCTGCCCTCCTTGGGTCGGGCAAGGGGTCTGAGACCTGCGAACACAGCAATCACATCTTCTCGAACTGGTTTTTTGGTCAGGTAGCCGCCAGCAGTTTCCAGCACAAAATCAATTTCTTGTTGCAAGGCTTCGGGTTCAAGTTTGGCCTTTTCTCGAACCGTATCGGTCGTACCAAGCAAGAGCTTGTCGTGCCAAGGAACTCCAAAAAGCACGCGCCCATCTTTGGTTTTTGGGATCATCAGCGCATCCTTACCTCCAAAAAATTTAAGGTCCAGAATCAGGTGGATTCCTTGACTGGGCTGTATCGTTTTGGAGGCACTGGGATTGTCCAATTGCAGGATTTTATCCGCAAAGACGCCCGTGGCATTGACGATCATTTTGGCTTGGATGTGGTGGGTTTCTTTTTGGATTTCGTCACGAAAGGTCAATCCGGTGAGTTTGCCAGTTGGGTCTTTGCTGAGCCCGGTGACTTTGGCGTAGTTGAGTAGGCAAGCCCCGAGTTCGTCGGCTGTTTGTGCAAGGTGGATGGCAAGTCTAGCATCGTCAAACTGTCCGTCGTAGTAGCAAACTGCTCCTTGGAGCCTGTCGGTTTGAAGATGGGGGAGGCGTAAAAGGGTTTCTTCCTTGGAGATAAATTTGGAGGGGCCGAGGCTTAGGCTACCGGCCATCCAATCGTAGAGTTTCAGCCCGATGCTGTATTGAATTCTGTCCCACCAGGAATAAATAGGAATGAGGAAGGACTGTTTGTGGGTCAGGTGTGGGGCGTTTTTAAGCAAGAGCCCACGCTCTTTAAGTGCTTCAAACACTAGGGAGAGTTGTCCCTGAGCCAAATAGCGCACCCCGCCATGAATTAATTTGGTGCTTCTGCTGGAAGTGCCTTTGGCAAAGTCGGCCTTTTCAAAAAGGGCAACAGATAGGCCTCTTGAGACTGCATCCAAGGCCACGCCTAAGCCCGAGGCCCCACCTCCAATGACGACGATGTCCCAGACCCTGGTTTTGTCTTGCAGCTGCTGCAGGTTTTTTTCTCGATTCATGCGTTTGACCCCTACACGAAATGTACTCAGGAAAGGGGACAAAAAGAAGGGGAAGGAAAGCGCCAATAAAAACAGCAAGGCAAAAGCCTTGCTGTTGTCTTAAGAACTACACTAAAAATGGCGTGGCTTAAAAATCCTTGTAGGTTTTCCGCAACACTTTAGCCCCATTTTTTTCTAAGGTCACTATATAGATAAAGTCGTAATCCAGGTCGGTCAAGTCTGCAAATTTCTCGCCTTCACTTACAAAAGCATTGGCCAGCTGGCTGACCGTATTGCTATGGCCCACAACTAGGATATTGCCTTCACTGCCACGCAGGTCGGTGACAAAAGCCTCTTGATTTTTGGGATCATAATATTCCACTACCAGTCCTGCCGCGGCAGCAGTGGGTTGAGCGGTATTTCTGGTTCGGGTATAATCCGTGGACAATACCCGCTTGATGGCTTCTTTTTCTAGGATTTGGGCTAGTTTTTTAGCGCGAACTTCGCCTACATAAGCCAGTTCGGGGTCTTTACCTTCCAGTTGCTTCTCCGCATGGCGAACGATGTAGATGGTCTTCGGAGAGTTCTGGGCAGTACATGCTCCAAGAATTAGCAGAGAACTGAGTAGAAAAATGAAGTTTTTCATGGCGGTTATATTTTGGTAGAAACACAATCGAAATACAGTTGAAATACGATAGAAATAGCCTGAGAAAGCTCAGGGAAATAGTGTTCAATTCGTATTTCCACTTATTTCACGAAGCCCGCCGCGGCGGACAGGCGCAGCGGAGTCTATTTCCACTGTATTTCCCTTTATTATTTCACGTAGCGCAGCGGAGTTTATTTCCATTATATTTCAATCGTATTTCCCTTTCTTATCCCGAAAACGTATTATCCAAATGCTGATCCTTGGCTTTGACCGTTTCGAATTCGAGGAATTGTTCCCAGAACTCAGTCTCGGGCAATGCCGCACGAAGGAAGATTTTTTCCTTTTTGATGGGATGCATAAATACCAAGTGGAAGGCATGGAGGTTGATGCTCGCATCGGGATTGGCTTTGGCAAATCCGTACTTGACATCTCCTCGGATAGGACAGCCCATGGAAGCGAGTTGCACCCGGATTTGATGCGGTCTACCAGAGATGGGTCGCACTTCGAGTAGCCAGTGGTCGTTGAGCTTGCCGAGCACCTTGTAGTTCAGTTCGGCCTTTTGAGAGCCAGCCACTTCCTCGTCGTGAGCAGTCACGAAGTTTTTCACTTCGTCTTTGGTCAGCCAGTGGGTCAACTTGCCTTGTTCCTCCTTTGGTCTTCGTTTGACCAAGGCCCAGTATACCTTGTGGATGTCCCGCTTGCGGAAGAGTTCCATCATGCGTTCCAAGCCTTTGGAAGTACGTGCAAATGCTACCAATCCACTTACTGGGCGATCCAGGCGGTGGATGGGATGCAAGAAAACAGCCCCAGGCTTCTCGTATTTTTTTGCGATGTATTCTCTGCAATAATCCGTCAGAGTTTTGTCTTTTGTTTTGTCTCCTTGGACTAGGATTCCTGCCGCCTTATTGACCACAAGGAGGTGGTTGTCTTCGTAGACTACGCTAAACGCTTTTGTTTTCATGACACAAAGGTAGTCTTAATTTTTTTGATGCCTAGAAGCGTAGGGCCTTGGATTTCCGATTTAGGACTGCAGCAATTTTTTGATTTCGTAATCTTGAAGGTGGGCATTGAGCCATCCTGCTTCCAGTAGTGCGTCGTATTTTTTGTAAAAATTGATGGCCGGAGCATTCCAATCGAGCACTTGCCACATCATGCCGCTGCAGTCTTCTTCCAGGGCCTTGGCCATCACCCGATCAAATAGCAGTTTGCCGGCCCCATTTCCTCGCTCCGACTCCGTGACCACGATGTCTTCGAGGTACAGGCGCTTCCCTTTCCAAGTTGAATAGCGGTAGTAATAGACTGCAATTCCTATGATTTCCTGGTTGCTGTCCTTGACGCACACGTAGAATCCGTACACGGGCTGGGGGCCAAAGCCTTCTTTTTCCATGCGCTCCAAAGTATTGGTGACCTGCTCGGGGGCTTTTTCATAAAGCGCAAGTTCTTGAATGAGTTCAAGTACGCGGGGAAGGTCTGATTTCTGGCCTGCTCTTAAGGAATACATCTGTTTTTTGGGGGGTAAGTTGATTATTTGGTATCTATGCCTCTAATTTAGACAAAACTTGATACCAAGATGTTTTTAGCCATTGATGCGGGCAATTCCAATGTGGTTTTTGCGCTTTTTGATTCCAAAACCGGAAAGTGGACCAACCAATTTCGTTTGGAAACCAAAACTCCTCGCTTGATCGCGCAGCTAAGCAAAAAGGTGCCCTTGTATTTTTTAGAGCACGGCATTGCTGTGGATCAGATCGAAAAAATTGGCTACAGTTCGGTAGTGCCCGAAATCAACGGTATTCTCGAACAGTTTTGTGAAGGGTTTTTTGGCAAGTTGCCCTATCAGATTCAGGGAAAAAGTTACGCCAAACTTCCCATCCGCACCCATCGCCCCAATGAAATCGGCAGCGACTTAATGTGTAACGTGATGGCTGCCTATACCCTGTACCAGGAACCGGTGATTGTGGTGGATTTTGGAACAGCCCTGACCTTTACCGCAGTTGATACCACGGGGGAAATCCTCGGAGTGAATATTGTTCCAGGACTTCAAACAGCCATCAAGTCCTTGTTTATGAATACTTCCAAGTTGCCGGAGGTGGAACTCAAGTTGCCCGAATCTGCCCTGGGAAAAGATACCATCCATGCCATTCAGGCGGGGGTGCTGTATGGGTACACCGGCTTGGTCAAGGGGATGTTGGAAGCGATTCAAGCAGAAACAGGGCTTTCCTTTCGAGTAGTGGCCACTGGTGGGCTTTCGTCTATACTCACCACTTTGGAGGGAACATTCGATGCCGTAGATCGGAACCTCACCTTGGATGGCTTACGCTTGATTACCGAGGCGAATTCTTGAGTTACCGGTTGACTTCAAAACTCACATCCCAGGTGTCAGTCACCTTTATTTTTTGTTTGAATTCGGGATGCATGGGATTGATCAGCAGGTTGTGTTCCTGGGAAAAGTTGGCCAAAGGAATGCGGCAGGAAGGAACTTTCAAGCAGGGGGATAGTTCCCGCTTGGCCCAGATGGAACCCAATTCTTGCGTTGTTCTGGGATAGGGGCGATTTTTCCAACTTATGGGAAGGTCATCCACTTCCAATTCGGGGATGTGTCCTACTACTTCAAGACTTACCATCTTCCATGAACTTTCGGTGACGATGGGACCTTTGATGGATAATAACTCCAAAAAATTCAAGGCACTCACTGAGCAGGCATAGATAATTGGGGTGCCGTTGACATTCCATCGACCAGGTCCCATTCCGAAGCCGAGCGGGTCTCTGCCTGGAAGATTTTCGATCAATCGGAAATAGCGCATCAGCTCACGTTCCCCCAAGAAAGAGATTCGAGTGCTTGATCCACTTGGGCGATCTGGTAGGGATTTTTGAATAGGTCTATCGGCTTTTGCTGTCCCAGCGCTTCATTGGGCAGCTGTAGCCAAGCGGACATCTTCTCCTCCGAACCAAAGATCCGGATGCCTTTGGCTAGGATCAGGTCGATCTCCAAAAGGCTTTTGGAAATCCCTTTGCTGAGCTTTCGGTCTTCCTTTTTCCAACGGAATAGCGTACTGGGATCCACTTCGAGAAGCTCGGCAATCTCCTGGGAGTTGAAATCCAGGTAGTCAAAAATTAGGCTAGTCTCGTGAAAATCTAGCGTAGCCTCCCCGTACTTGGCTTGGCTTTCGGCCACTATTGCAGGGGCATGACTGAAAAAATGGTACTCCTTGGGAGGAATCTCAATTGATTCAGTTCGTTGTTCATTCCATCGAATTCTCCAAACAGCTGCCATGTTTTCGTTTAGTTTTCAGGAAGTTACGTAAAATATCTTATTTGCAATAGCATTTACTCCTTTTTGCAAGTATTATTTCTTCAAGATGTCCTGAATGATGGCCTCCGCATGGGAAATGCTGTTTTCGATAAAAAATTCTCGGGTATTGAGACCTCCACAGACCACCCCTGCGAGGTACACTCCCGGGACATTGGACTCCTGGTTGGCCTGATCGTAGCAGGGCTGCCGCTTTTCGTCTAGGCTGAGTTGGACACCGAGCTGGTCCAAAAGGCTAAAATTGGGTTTGTATCCAGTCAAGGCAAGCACCCAGTCGTTTGGGACTTGTACTTCTCCCGTTGGGGTGGATAAGATCACTTCTTGGGGGAGAATTTGCTTGACTCGGGATCGGGTATAGGCTTGGATAGAACCTTCTTTGATGCGATTCATGATGTCCGGTCGTGCCCAGTATTTGACATTGTCATCCACCTCATCGCCTAGCAGGACCATGCTGACAGAAGCGCCTTTGCGCCAGCATTCCAAAGCTGCATCTACTGCAGAGTTGGCTCCGCCTACCACCAGTACTTTTTGACCAATAAAGGGCCAAGGCTCCTTGTAATAGTGCAACACTTTGGGAAGTTCTTCCCCTGGCACTTCCATCAGGTTGGGCAGGTCATAAAAGCCAGTTGCCAAGACAATTTTTCGACTCAAATAAGATCCTTTAGAGGTTTGGACGGAAAAAAGATCCCCCTCTTTTTGAAGGGTGTTGACGGTTTCGTAGAGGTTTACCTTTAATTGGAAAAGTTGGTAAATCCTTCTGTAATAGTCCAAAGCCTCGGTTCGGGTAGGTTTGGCGCCTACGGACATGAAAGGAATGCCAGCGAGTTCCAAGCGTTCGGCGGTGGAAAAAAAGTTCATGTTGACCGGATAGTTGTAGATCGAATTGCAGAGGGCGCCTTTTTCTAGAATCAGGTAGTTCAAACCCGCCTTTTTGGCTTCAATTCCACAAGCAAGACCGATGGGACCTGCGCCAAGAATGAGGAGGTCGTAGGGAGAATTAGAGGTCGTCTGCTGCATGGGAATTTGGTTGAAGTCCTGTTCAAATTTACACCAAAAGTCTTCGGAAAGGTTCCTGATTTTGGTAAAGCTACAAAATTTGAACGCTCGGTATTTTTGAGTTTATTTAGGTGCGTATTCACTTTTCTCAATTCCCATGAACCCAACCCTGATTGTTCTTACTGGCGCTGCAAGTGGCATTGGCAAACAACTTTTAGCCACTTTTTCGGCCCGTCAAATCCCCCTGATTTTGGTGGACTTGGATGCAGGGAAACTCGAAACTCTAGCCCAGGGTAGTAAATCCGTCGGCTGGGTAGATGGGGATGTGGCCCAGGAGGCGACCTGGGTGCGTGTGCTAGAGGCAGCTAAGAAGATGGGGCCACCGATATCCCATTTGGTCAATTGTGCGGGGGTGATTCGTCCTGGATTTTTGGAAGGCTATGGGTTGGAGGACATCGACTACCACCTCAACTGCAATGCGAAGGGGACTATTCTGGGTACTACGCTTATCGGCAGAGCGATGAAAAATCAGGGTTTTGGACATATTTTGAACATTTCCTCCTTGGCAGGATTGGCGCCCGTGTCGGGCTTGAGTTTGTATGCGGCCTCCAAATTTGCCGTGCGGGGATTTTCCTTGTCTGTAGCGGCGGAACTCAAAAAATATGGAGTTTGGGTGTCTGTCATTTGTCCCGATTTGGTGAATACCCCCATGTTGGACTTGCAGTTGGGCTACCCCGAAGAGACCAAACTTACCTTCAGTGGTCCCAAGCAGGTGCTAGAGGCGGAAGAGGTAGTGCGGGTCATCCTGAGAGTGATGGAACGCCCTCGGACGCTGGTCTGTATTCCGGAATCCAGAGGGCTACTTGCCAAGATCGCAGGGACTTGGCCTTGGATTGGGGAACTCTTCCGAAAGTCCCTAGAAAAGAAGGGAGAAAAAGCGATCCGAAGTCGGTTTAAAGTAGGTTCCTAATCGAAATCAATTTGATCTACGAAAAAAATCGTAGTATTTTTTGAAAATACGAAAACCTTCGTATAACTTTGGTACGAAATAAATCGTACTTACGTCATGTCCAAACCAACAGAGTCAGAATTAGAGATCTTATCGATCCTTTGGGAATTGAAAGATGCTAGTGTGCGCCAGGTCCATGAGAGGCTAGCGGAGACTAAGGAAACGGGGTATACCACCACCCTAAAAATGATGCAGCTGATGCATGCAAAAGGAATGCTGTTACGCGACGAAGAAAACCGTACGCATCGCTATCGGCCGGTAGTTCATCAGGGAGAAACGCAAAAATCCTTGGTTAAAAACCTGCTTTCCATCGCTTTTGGAGGCTCTTCTACCTCCTTGGCCATGCAGGCCTTGGGACAAGAGAAGCCCTCCAAGGAAGAGTTAAATGAAATTAGAGCCTTTTTGGATCAACTCGAAAAAGAGAACCGATGACAACTTGGAACGACTGGATTTCAGATAAACTGCTTCATGCCTTGGGTTGGACTTTGGTTCATTCCATTTGGCAACTGTTGCTTGTTGCTGGGGTACTTTGGCTGGCCTTGAAATTGGCTCGAAAAGCATCGCCTTCGCTCACCTATGGATTGGGGGTAGGAGCCCTTCTGCTCTCATTCTTTGTTACCTTGGTCACCTTTTTGTACCTCTGGACTAGACCAGAAGGAATACTTATTTTGCCTGGAGATCCGGTGATTTCAAGCCCTTCCATGGATTGGGAGATGTGGCTTGCACAGGTGATCTTCTGGACCGAGCAAAATCTTTCCCTAGTGGTTAATTTCTGGTTTTTTGGAGCGATTTTATTCCTTTTTCGCTTGATCGCACAACTTACTGAGGTTCGAATTCTGAGGAAAAATTCCCAGTCCTTCGAAAATTTGGAGATTCAAACCCTCTCAGATCGCTTGGTGAACAGCCTTGGGATTCGCAGAAAAATCGAAATTCGAACCACAGAAAGGGCGCATTCCCCAGTCACTTTTGGGGTCTTGACTCCAGTTATTCTCCTGCCTGCCGCTTTGATTTTTCAGCTTTCGCCAGCGCATTTGGAAGCGGTGATTGCACACGAGCTCGCGCATGTCAAGCGAAATGATTACCTCAGCAACTTGCTGCTTTCTGCCTTGGAAGTCCTGTTTTTCTTTCATCCATGTTACTGGTGGATGAGCCAGACAGTGAAGGAACTTCGAGAAAATGCTGCCGATGAACTGGCCCTAAAAGCGGGAATTTCTTCCACAGATTTGGCGAATGCTTTGGCAGAAGTGCTCCAGTTTGCAAGTCAACATCCACCTGAACTTTCACTCGCCGCGGGCAAAAAAAGAAATCCAACCTTGCTCCGCATCAAGCGCATGCTAGGTTACCCAACTGAAAACTATCCACAAACCCCACTAATTTCTATTCCTATGGTACTCACCCTATTGCTTTGTGCTGGCCTGGTGGTAAGTGCACCTCAAGATCCTGCCCCAATGCGGGCTTCTTTCGAGCAAAATTCAGAACTCTCCGGTTTAGTTTATTTGCAAGACACTACCCGCAAATCTGGGATGGATTCCGCAAGGACCATGCTAGTTCAATCCACTAAGGAGATGGACCTCACCTTGACCCTAGATGATGGGAAAACCTACTTGATCAAAGGAGGTAAATTGATTCATGGAGGAGACACCGTTCTATTAAGTCCAAAAGCAAAAGCGGCTCTAGAAAAGCTTTCAAGTTTACAGATGAAAGGCGAGCGATTGCCAGCCATGGCACCAATGCCCCCGATGCCAGCAATGGCCCCTATGCCTTCAATGCCGGGTATGAATCCTATGGCCGCTATGCCCGAAATGCCTCCAATGGCACCTATGCCTCCGATGCCACCAATGCCCGAAATGCCTCCGATGGCGCCATCTACCTATGTAGGGTTTGAAGTACCAGCATTCAGTTTCAAGGAGGTGGAGGGGTTGTACATTCAGGTTTTGGAAGGAATACCCGTTCAGGGAGATACCACCAAAATGAGTAAAGCTGAAAAAGAAAAATGGCGAAAATCAGTAAAAGAAGGGGCAGAAAATTGGTCCAAGGAATTTGAGATGAAGGCGCAAGAATGGGAAGAAAAATTCCAGAAGGAATTTGCCCCTACACTCAAAGAATTTGAGTCTAAAATGAAGGAGTGGGAGAAGGCGAATGAACCTCGAATGAAGGAGTTTGAATCCAAAATGAAGGCTTGGGAAGAATCACAAGGCCCTAAATTGAAAGAATTCGAACAAAAAATAAAAGAATGGGAACTGGCCAATAAGCCGAGGATGGAGGAGTTCCAAAAGCGAATGGAAGTCTGGCAAAAAGAACAGCAATCCCGAATGGAAGAGCTCCAATTGATCCTACAAGAAGAACTCAAAAAAGGAAAAAATTAAGGTTGAATTTTACCTAAAAAACCTGTCCCATCGGACAGGTTTTTTTTGTTATAAACACAGCTTTAGGCCGAAAAATTAAGGCGCAAAAAAATAATGTAGTTAGGTGGAGATTCTTTTCCCAGTCAAAAAATAAAGTGAGTGTAAATTTTTCTGTTTAAACACCTGATTTTCTGATAAAAAGGAAGATTTTGTGAAACTATTTTTTCAATTATACCCCAAAAATTCTCCCAAAAATTTCTTGCATTTTTTACTAAAAACTATTGCCGGCACGCAATCTTTTGGCTACTTTTGAAACAAAGTGGTGAAAAGTGGGAGAAAGTGGTAAATTTTAAAACTTCTTTTCTTACTTTTGAACACTTCAAATTTTACCGAATAGCAGACCATTCATGTTCAACAGTCAATACGATAGCAAGCTGGATCCCAAGGGTCGTTTGGCATTGCCCGCCAAGATTAAGGCGGCAATACCTCAGGCCAATGGCATGACGCTCATGCTCCGCATGGCTGAAGACAAATGTTTGGCCCTCTATCCCCTGGTAGAATACAAAAAGCTGGAGAGTCAAATCAAATCCCTGAACATCAACAATGCAGAACAACGCATGTTGCAGCGCTCTTTTTTCAATTCCATCGTCGAGGTGGAGTTGGATAGTGCAGGGAGATTGTTGATTCCGAAGCTGTACCAAACCTATGCTAGCCTGGAGAAGGATGTGGTGGTCGTTGGCATGGGTACCCGAATTGAACTCTGGAATCCTGAACAGTACCTAAAGAACATTATTGTGGATACGGCGGACTTGTCTAGCCTGATGGAAAAGTACCTCTCCTAAGCTCGATGTCTACCCCAGTTTACCATATCCCAGTGATGCTCGACCAATGCATTGAAGGTTTGGCTATTCTCCCCAATGGAGTGTATGTCGACGTGACCTTTGGTGGAGGAGGGCATGCCAAGGAAATTTTAGCTCGTTTGGAAGGAGGACATCTTTTCGGTTTTGATCAAGACAGCGATGCCTTGGCCAATGCACCACAAGACCCTCGTTTCACTTTTGTACAAGCCAACTTTAGAGACATCAAGCGGTACCTGCGATTGCATGGGATCAAACAAGTCGATGGAATATTGGCGGATCTTGGGATTTCCTCCCACCAAATAGATGCTCCTGAAAGGGGGTTCTCTACTCGGTTTGAAGGAAATCTTGATATGCGGATGAATCAATCCGCAGAATTCAGTGCCAAGGAGCTGCTTGCTAGCGCGGATGAGGGGAAGTTGCACAAGATCTTAGGAATGTACGGGGAGATCAAAAATGCCAAGACCCTTGCTCAGTCCATTGTGGCGGAGCGTTCGGTGAAGCCCTTTACCACTACGGAAGGGTTTACGGCATTTTTAAAGCGCTTTGCGCCTCGCGGAAAAGAATTTAAATACTACGCACAGGTATTTCAAGCCTTGCGGATAGAAGTAAACGACGAAATGGGGGCTTTGGAGGAAATGCTGCTCAGCGCAGTGGAGCTCCTAAAGCCTGAAGGACGTTTGGTGGTGATGAGCTACCACAGTTTAGAGGATCGCTTGGTCAAGAGTTTGATGACCAAAGGAAAGTTTCAAGGGGAAGTGGAGAAGGATTTCTACGGAAATCTCCTTCGTCCACTAGAACCAGTTAGCAGGGGAGCCATTACGGCTTCCGAAGAAGAGTTAGCGCGAAATTCCAGATCCAGAAGTGCCAAGTTGAGAGTAGCAAAAAAAACAGGAAAATGAGTCAGAACACCTTCAAGAACAAGTTGAAAGAAGGGAGCAGCCCAAAAGGCCGTTCAGGGAAGACCATCTTTTCTTGGATGGAAGAAAAGCTCGATGTGAAGCGAATCCTGGGTGAAGGGGTGCCGGTGCAATTGGTGCCGCCGGTAGGATTTGTGGCCTTGCTGGCTTTGATCTATATCTACAGCAACCTCCGTGCAGAAAATAAGATTCGAGAAATCGATAAGGCCAAGCAAGAAGTTGCCGATATCCGTGCGGATGTCACTACACTCGAAGCCGACTACATGAAAAGTAGCATGCAGTCCGAAGTATCCAAACGTGTAGCGGTACTTGAACTCTACGAATTGAATGAACCTCCTATAAAAATAGAACTGCCTAAAAAGTGAACATCAAACGCTCCATAGTGATCCGAGTTCGGGTGATCTTCATCCTGGTGGCTTTGGCGGCTTGTGCGATTCCGTACAAGGTGGCGATCGTTCAGTTGGTGGAAGGAGACAAGTGGAAAGCAAAGGCACAAGAGTTAAACTTTCAATACCGAGAGGTACCCGCTACGCGTGGCAACATCTATGCTTCAGATGGAAGCCTTTTAGCGACTAGCTTGCCTTTTTATCAAGTTGCTATCGATCCCACAGTGGTGGACGATGAAAAATTTGATTCAGGCATCGATTCCTTGTCAATTTTTCTGGCAAATTTTTACAAAGACAAATCAGCCACTGCATACAAGCGAATGATCCTGGACGCTAGAACGAATCAAAAGCAGTACTTGATGATCAATAGAAAGCAGATCAACTACCAGGAGATGCAGGCTATGGGTAACTGGCCAATTTTTAAAGAAGGTAGAATTAAGGGGGGAGTGATTTATGAAAAAACCGAAAAGCGCTACCAGCCCTTCAGTTCTTTGGCGAGTAGAACCTTAGGGACCTTAAATCAAGATGGTGTTGGCTCTGGTATTGAATTCAGTTTCAACAAACAGTTGAAAGGGCAAAATGGAAAAGCTTTGTTTCAACGCTTATCTAGAGGAGTTTGGAAGCCACTTTTTGATGTAGATGATGTGAAACCATTGGATGGGTATGATATCCAAACTACCCTGGATGTCAACATTCAAGATGTTGCAGAAACTGCCTTAAGAAAGCGCTTAAAAGAAACCGATGCTGCATTTGGATCCGTCATTGTGATGGAAGTGGCTACAGGCTATGTCAAGGCTATTTCAAATCTAGAAAGAAATGCTGCTGGCACGGGCTATGTAGAAAGTTACAATTATGCAGTAGGAGATATGGGCAGTGTGGAACCGGGTTCAACCTTTAAGTTGGTGTCCATGCTTGCCTTATTGGAGGAAAATAAGATTAGCCCCAACGACATGATTGAGACTGGAAATGGGGTGTATCGCTTTTATGGGCAACCGATGGTCGATGCCAAAAACGGAGGGTATGGAACCATCACTATTCGGCAGGCATTTGAAAAATCTTCCAATGTGGGCATTTCCAAATTGGTGGATCGGCATTTTGGTTCCAGTCCCTCCAAATTTTTGGCTTACATGGAAAAGGTGGGATTGGCCCAGCCTCTTAGTTTGCAACTTATAGGCGAAGGCAAGCCTTTCTTTAAAACTCCAGGCGCCAAAGACTGGTATGGAACTTCCCTACCGTGGATCTCTATTGGATATGAATCCAAATTAAATCCAATTCACACGCTTGCGTTTTACAATGCAGTAGCGAATGGAGGGAAAATGGTAAAGCCACTTTTTGTCAAATCGGTCAGCAATGGGGCGCAAACCATCGAAACTTTTGAGCCAGTAGTCATCCGCGAATCCATCGCCTCACCTAAAACCATCACGCAGCTTCAAGAACTTCTACTTGGAGTGGTGGAAAATGGGACGGCTCGGAACATCAAGAATCCGAACTATAAAATTGCCGGTAAGACGGGTACTGCGCAAAAGGTAATTAAAGGGACTTACCAAGAGATCTATTACACCAGTTTCGCTGGTTACTTTCCTGCCGATCGTCCCAAGTACAGCATGGTGGTGGTCATTGATAGTCCCAAAGGTGTTGCCGTTTTTGGAGGAGATGTTTCAGCTCCAGTCTTCAAAGATATTGCGGATAAAATTTATGCAACCGATTTGAATCTAAGTTTAGTGAACCAATCCAAAATTTCTCCTGCACAAACTATTGGCGCTAAATTCCCCTACATCGCATCCGGTAAATCGGAAGAACTTCAAAGCATTTTTGATTACTTGAAATTGCCCTTTAAATCTCCTTCTCAAGGAGATTGGGTTTTTGCCGCTAACAATGAGGGCCAATTCCAACAAGTAGAAACAGAAAAAGAAGTAGTGCCCAATGTGTCTGGAATGGCACTTCGTGATGCGCTATACATTTTAGAAAATAAAGGACTCAAAGTGAATTTCAATGGAAAGGGGAAGGTACTTACCCAGTCTATTTCTCCAGGAACTCCCCTTGCGCCTAATTCCACCATTGACCTCGTACTTGGATAAATGAACGTGATCAAAGACATATTGTACAAAGTATCACTGACCTCGACCTATGGAGACATGGAGCGAAAGGTGAGTGATATCGTCTTTGATAGCCGTAAGGTGGTTGAAAATTCTGCCTTTGTTGCGGTAAAAGGTACCCAAGTGGATGGGCATGACTTTATTTCGCTTGCCTTAGAAAAAGGAGCCACCACCATCATTTGCGAGCAACTTCCAGAGGTCCTCGCAACAGGAATCACTTACATCCAAGTGGTGGATTCGGCAAAGGCTTTAGGAATTATGGCAGCCAATTTTTACGGCAACCCATCTGAAAAAATAAAGGTAGTAGCCGTAACCGGCACCAATGGCAAAACCACTACCGTCACCTTACTGCACCAGTTGTTTGTCCGCATGGGCTACAGCACGGGACTTTTGTCTACGGTGGAAAATAAAATCAACGAAGAAGTAATCCCGTCCACCCACACCACTCCGGATGCGGTGAGCGTACAGGCTTTGCTTCGCAAAATGGTAGATGCTGGATGTACTCATTGCTTTATGGAAGCCAGTTCCCATGCCATCGTACAAGAGCGAATCGCAGGATTGAAGTTGTCAGGAGCCGTATTTACCAACATCACGCACGACCACTTGGACTACCATGGCACTTTTGAGGAGTACATCAAGGCCAAGAAAAAGCTATTTGACGAATTGCCAAAGGATGCATTTGCCTTGGTAAATGGAGATGACAAGCGCGGCGGAGTCATGGTTCAAAATTGCCGGGGCACCCTACAAACCTTCGGGCTAAAGTCTGCTGCAGATTTCAAAGCAAAAATCCTTTCCAATACCATCGAAGGATTGGAGTTGGATGTGAATGGTAAACTCATCTGGTTCCGAATGATTGGTTCCTTCAATGCTTACAATTTATTAGGGGTACTCGGAACCGCAGTGCTATTAGGTGAGGATGAAGATGAAGTACTTCGAGAATTGTCTGCCATTAAGGGAGCCAAGGGTCGCTTTGATCGAATCTCCATCGGTGGAATCACCGCGATCGTAGATTATGCGCACACCCCAGATGCATTGGACAATGTACTGAAGACCATCAATGCTTTCCGAACTGGCAATGAGCAACTCATCACCGTCGTAGGCTGTGGAGGCAATCGGGACAAGACCAAGCGTCCGACCATGGCCAAAATTGCTGTTTCAGAAAGCACGAAGGCCATTTTTACCTCCGACAACCCACGATTTGAGGAGCCGGCTGAGATCCTTCGCGACATGCAAGCGGGTGTAGGGCCAACAGATTTTCGAAAAACCTTGACCATTGAAGACCGGAGAGAGGCCATCAAGACCGCACTTCTGCTCTGCCAAAAAGGGGATATCGTCCTGATTGCCGGTAAAGGGCATGAGGACTACCAAGAGATTAAAGGCGTGAAGCATCATTTCGATGATGCTGAAGTCGTGACGGAATTATTGACTCAACTGACAGGAACCTGACATGCTGTATTCACTATTTGACTACTTCGATCGTGTGTTGGACATCCCAGGAACTGGGGTGTTTCGCTACATTTCTTTCCGTGCAGGGATGGCATCCTTGGTTTCCTTGATCATCACGATCACCTTCGGACACCACATCATCAACTGGATCCGCAACCGTCAGATCGGGGAGACCGTTCGTGACTTGGGCCTAGAAGGACAAACCCAAAAGAAAGGTACTCCTACCATGGGTGGCTTGATGATGATTGCAGCCATCTTGATCCCGACGCTTCTTTTTGCCAATCTCAACAATATCTACATTCAGCTTTTGTTGATCACTACCGTTTGGTTGGGATTGATAGGTTTCTTGGATGACTACATCAAGGTTTTCCGCAAGAACAAGGATGGACTGAAAGGCCGCTTCAAAATCGTAGGTCAAATTGGTATCGGTATCATTGTAGGTGCTACCTTATATTACAATGACGACGTGGTCATTCGAGAATTCTCTACGCCTGTATCGGTGGAAAGTGGAGTGATCGAAACTCCAGCTTTCCAGGATACCAAAGCTTTAAAAACCACCATTCCTTTTTTCAAAAACAACGAGCTCAACTACGAAGATTTCCTAGGATTCTTGGGTGATTCCATGACTCCAGTGCTTTACATTTTTGTAGCGATTTTCATCATTACGGCAGTATCCAACGGAGCCAATATTACGGATGGCATCGATGGTCTGGCGGCCGGAACCTCGGCCATCATCGGTTTGACCATTGCCATTTTTGCCTATTTGAGCGGTAACGCCATTTTTTCCCAATACCTCAACATCATGTACATCCCCAACTCCGGGGAACTGGTAATCTTCACGGCCGCCTTTATCGGTGCCTGTGTGGGATTTCTCTGGTACAACTCCTATCCCGCTCAAGTATTTATGGGCGATACAGGATCCTTGATGCTAGGAGGAGTCATAGCCGTATTGGCTTTGACACTTCGAAAAGAACTTCTTATCCCCATTCTCTGTGGGATATTCTTGGTAGAAAACTTGAGCGTCATGATTCAGGTGGCCTACTTCAAATACACGAAGCGGAAATATGGAGAAGGGAGGCGGGTATTTCTGATGTCCCCACTTCACCACCATTATCAGAAAAAAGGAATTCACGAATCCAAGATCGTAACCCGGTTTTGGATTGTAGGGATTCTACTTGCAGTAGTCACATTAGCCACCCTCAAACTAAGGTAAGACCATGTATCGCCTAGTCGTCCTCGGAGCCGGAGAAAGTGGGTTGGGAGCAGCAATGCTCGCCAAGCGGGAGGGCTATGCCGTTTTTGTTTCGGATGGAGGCAGCATTGGGGAGGCACGCAAAGCTCAACTTCAAGCAGCAGAAATTGAATTTGAAGAAGGCAAGCACGACGAGGCTCGCATTTTGGCGGCCGACTTGATCATCAAAAGCCCAGGGATAGCTCCTACTGTTTCAATCGTGCAGCAGGCGATCAATCAAAGGATTTCCGTAGTGGATGAACTGGAATTTGCCAGTCGTTACAGCAAGGGGAAGGTAATTGCGATTACCGGCACCAATGGAAAAACGACCACGACCTTATTGACCTATCACCTCTTAAAAGAAGCGGGCTGGGATGTAGGACTTGCTGGAAATGTAGGAAAAAGCTGGGCCGGACAATTACTCGAGGGAGATCATGCCTGGTGGGTGATCGAGATTTCCAGTTTCCAGATTGATGGTTTGGTGAGTTTGAAGCCCCATATCGCCCTGTTGACCAATATTACACCAGATCACTTGGATCGTTATGGCTACCAAATGGAGCGCTACATCGATTCCAAGATGGCCTTATTCAAAAAAATGAATCAGGCAGATGTGGCAATTCTCAACTTGGAAGATCCTTTTTCCAAGACTGGACTTGATCGTGCGCCTATTCAGGCTTCGATGTATGGAATTTCCTTGGAAGGAAAGCCTAGTAAAGGAGGGTTTAGTGACGGAGATGTGTTGGTATTCCAAGTAGCCGGTACTCAGGCAACTATTCCTGTGGCGGCCTTGACCATTCAAGGGAAACACAATTTGCTCAATGCCATGGGTGCTGGAGTCGCTGCACTCCTGGCTGGATTGTCAGAGAATCAGTTGCTCAGCGGCTACCAAACCTTCAAAAATGCTGCGCACCGTATGGAGCTCGTTCGTGTATTGGATGGAGTTCGTTATGTAAACGACAGCAAAGGCACCAATGTAGAAGCTACGTTTTATGCGCTGGGTAGTTACAAACAGCCGATGGTATGGATCGCAGGAGGAGTAGACAAGGGCAATGATTATTCGGTATTGACCCCCTTGGTGGTAAATGGTCAGGTGAAGGCCTTGATCTGCTTGGGCAAGGATAATGTGAAGTTAAAAACTGCATTTGCCTCGCACATTGGGCAAATCCGAGAAACACAAGACTTGCGCGAGGCAGTGTCTTGGGCTCAGGAATTAGCCGAGGACAAAGAGGTAGTCCTCTTATCCCCAGCCTGCGCAAGCTTTGACTTATTCAAGAATTACGAAGATCGAGGAGATCAATTTAAAGCGGCAGTGCTGGCATTAACTCAAAAACTAAGCGCATGAACCAGGTGAGAGCATGGATAGATGAGCAATTCAAAGGTGATCCAATCATTTGGGCCATCGTGATTTTGCTGTCTATGTTGAGTATTCTGGTGGTGTATTCGGCAACCGGCACCTTGGTATACCAAGCTAAGGATGTGGATACGGAGCAGTATTTATTCAAGCACTCCAAACTAGTTCTCGCCTCCTTGGTGGTGATGTGGCTGGCACATAAGATTCCTTACCGGAAGTATGCGCTCTATGCGCGTCTTTTCATGTTCCTTTCCATTCCCCTGCTTTTGATTACCTATTTGTATGGATCTACCATCAATGAGGCCAATCGTTGGCTAGTAATTCCTGTAATCAACCAGGCTTTTCAACCTTCGGATTTGGCCAAACTTTCCTTGATAGCAGCTTTAGCGGCCATGCTTGCCAAGCGTCAAAGCAACATCAAAGATCTGACGGGGACTTTACTCCCTATCATCATTTCCATCGGAATAATCAGTGCCTTGATTGGCATGGCCAATATGTCTACAGCGATTTTACTACTAATCACCTGTTTGCTAATCATGTTCATAGGCAGAGTTCCTATGCAACATCTTGCCTTGGTCGTGATGGTAGGTATCATCGGTCTTTCCATTGCGATAGTAGTTGGGCAACGTAAGGACACCTTTATGGCGCGAATTGAAACCTTTATGAATTCGAAGGACGATGCCAGCATGGTTCCTTTTCAGGCCGAGCAGTCTTACATCGCTATCGCCACAGGAGGGATTACAGGGAAAGGGCCAGGAAATAGTGAACAGCGAAATACCCTTCCACATCCCTACTCAGATTTTATTTATGCCATCATCTTGGAAGAATACGGAATGGTGGGAGGAGTATCTGTACTCTTCTTGTACCTCGCACTACTCTACCGAGGCATGCGCATTGTTGCCAATTCCAACAAAGCCTTCGGAGGTTTATTATCCGCAGGACTGAGCTTTGCCCTAGTCATTCAAGCCTTGGTCAATATGGCCGTGGCGGTGGGACTAGGTCCGATTACAGGACTTCCACTTCCCTTGCTCAGCATGGGAGGAACCTCCTTGATATTTACCGGTACGGCCTTGGGGATTATTCTTAGCGTCAGTCGAGGAGATCACCAAGAAGAGGCCAGTGCCGCGGGGGAAACGAGTAAAAAAGGAAATCAATTACGAACTGCATAACCTGAATCCTATCAAAACAGGAGCAACATATCGAATTCTCATCAGCGGTGGAGGCACCGGTGGACACATCTACCCAGCCCTAGCCATTGCGAATGCCTGGATGGATAAGCATCCAGACTCAGAGATTCTATTTGTAGGCGCTCAAGGGAAAATGGAAATGCAAAAAGTGCCTGAGGCTGGCTATTCCATCAAAGGTCTACCAGTAGCAGGACTTCAACGAAAGCTGACTTTCGCCAATTTAAGTTTCCCGATCAAACTCTGGAGAAGCCTTCGCATGGCGTCAAAGATCGTCAAGTCGTTTCAGCCTCAGTTAGTTGTAGGGGTAGGAGGCTATGCCAGTGGGCCAGTGCTCTATGCAGCACAGAATAAAGGAATTCCTACACTCCTTCAAGAACAAAATTCCTATGCAGGATTGACCAATAAACTTTTGGCAAAGAAGGCGGCGAAGATATGTGTAGCCTATCCGGATATGGAGCGCTTTTTTCCTAAAGAGAAGCTAAAACTCACCGGTAATCCTGTTCGAAAGGATTTACTTGACTTGGCTGGAAAAAGGGAAAAAGGAATCCAAGTATTTGGGTTGGATGGAAATCGCAAAACCGTCTTGGTTTTGGGAGGATCCTTGGGTGCTCGTACGCTTAATCAGGCTATGCTCAAGCATATGGTAGACTTGGAAAAAGAAGGATACCAAGTGTTGTGGCAAAGTGGAAAATTTTATTTCAAGGACATGGTATTAGCCCTTGAAAAAGCGGGATTGACGCACATCCATTTGCGGGAATTTATCCGCGAGATGGATCTGGCCTATGCCGCAGCAGATGTGATTGTGTCACGCGCAGGAGCGCTATCCGTTTCGGAACTCTGCTTGGTAGGGAAGCCAGTCATCTTTATTCCTTCGCCAAATGTAGCCGAGGACCATCAAACCAAAAACGCGAATGCATGCGTGAAGCAAGATGCAGCAGTGCTCCTAGCAGATGCAGATGCAGTAGCGAATTTTAAAGAATACATCGACGACTTGTTGCAGCATGAGGACAAAGCTCAGGCGCTAGCCACAGCCATAAAGAAATTGGCAATGCCGGATGCGGCAGATGCCTTAGTACATGAACTTGAACTGCTTCTAAAATGATAGCCAAAGGGGTACATAGCGTATTTTTCCTTGGAATCGGCGGCATAGGCATGAGTGCCTTGGCGCGCTGGTTTCAGCAGGAAGGCTATGCCGTGGCGGGTTACGACAAAACCCCTTCACCCTTAACCGATGCGCTTGTGGAAGAAGGGATGGAAGTCATTTTTGCAGATCAGATCGAAGCAATTCCTACCCAATTCCGGGAGCGACCGGAAGAAGTATTGGTGGTCTGGACGCCAGCAATTCCGAAGGACTCTGAATTACTTCACTTTTTCCAGGAGGGATTTCTTTTGAAGAAAAGAGCTGAAGTATTGGGTATGATTACCAAAGACCAGTATACCATCGCGGTAGCGGGGACTCACGGCAAGACAAGTACCTCCTCCTTGGTGGCGCATTTGTTGAAGTCAGCAGGAAAGGCAGTTACCGCCTTCTTGGGAGGGATTACGCAGAATTACAACAGCAACCTTATCCTTTCTGGCAAGTCCAAAGAATCACTCGTCGTGGTGGAAGCAGATGAATTTGATCGTTCTTTCCTTCACCTACATCCAAATGAAGCCGTTTTGACAAGTGCAGATCCAGACCACTTGGATATTTATGGAGATGAACAAACTATTTTGGAAGGTTTCCGACAGTTTTTGTCTTTGGTAGACAAAAAAGGAAAAGTATACCTGCAAAGTCATGCGCACTACCGCTTGGGAGATCAGGGTATTGCCTCTTCCAGCCTTCGGGAATATGGCCTTCGATCAGATGGCATTCA
>JBJOOF010000190.1:0-5345 GCA_046051425.1 Bacteroidota bacterium | reverse complement strand
CTTGTTCGTATCCTTTTGCGGACTCCAATGAAGCTTTATTTCCCACTCCTGCTTCTGGATTATTGACCGAGAAGGTGTAGGGTGATTCAGGAAACTCCAGGTTGAGGAGTTGGACATAGGTATTGAATTCCCCCATCAGCTCTTTTTGTCCCAAGTAGAGCAGGTAGTATGCCTCCGGCTTTTTGGGAGTTTTGGGATATTTTTGAGTGAGTTGCTCGAGATACTGCTTACTTCGCTTGGGCTCCTTTAACTGGAAGTAGAGGACCTTGCCCAATTCAAAATAGGATTCTTCCAACTCGGAGTTTGCTTTTTCGAGTTGCTCTGGGCTTTTTGGAATGGAGGAAAGCAGCGTTTCTACCGAAGGAATGTTTGTAGAATCTGAAGAGTCCTCCTCCTCTTTGAGGTCGCCAGAGGCATTCGAGTCAGTAAGTTGGCTTGCCGCTTGGGTCAAGGCAGCTTTTCTGCGCCAATTGTCTTGAAGAGGCCGATTGCCCCAGGTGCGTACAAACTCAATAGCGCCTTGTTGAAGTGCAGTACTGTTGTCAAAGTAAAAGGTAGACCCAGTACCCTTATCTCCGAAGGCGAGCAGGTTGTCGAAAATTGAAGTTGACTTGGGGGATTCGCTCTTGTTCTTTAATTCGGCAAGGCGCTGTTTTTCGTCTTCAATAAATTTTTGAGCTCGAAGCACTTGCTCCTCCTCGGGTAGGGTTGCCAGCTGAATCAAGCTGTCATTCTTTTCTATCCGCTCGAAATGGAATACATAGGTATCTAAGCTGGTCTTTTTTTCTTCAAGCTGCTTCGCTACTGGATCCTCTGGCTTGATAAACGTGAGGGCACTGTCCAAGTAATATTTGGTAGCGCGGTAATCTTTAAACTGGTTGAACTTGATGTCCGCCAGCTTTTGGTAAATGTACCCCTTCACTCTAGGGATGGTTCCTGTTTCCTTGGCTGCTTGATGCAAGAGCTGCAGTGTCAAGGGGATGTCGCTTTGTTTTTCTTCAAATAGGGCCCGTTCAAAAAGGACCACATCTTTCAGGTCTTTGTTTTTGGGATCTTCGTACAGTCCTTCGTAGTAGTTTCTGACTTTTTTAAGATCCTTCGTAGCATTGAGTTCTGCTACTTGCTGTGCATAGAGTGTGGCAAAGAATGCCCGCTCATAAGGAGGGTTGCCTTCCAAAGACTTTTGAAAATAATCAAAAGCCAAGGCATCAATTCCTTCCCGCTGATAGCGCTGTGCCAAAATGAAATAGAGCCTCGAGCGCTCTTTTTTATCAGAGGTATAGTTTATCGCCCGGTCCAGCGCTCCAATTACTCCATTTTGATCCGCTCGCGTTTCGTAGTAATAGGCGAGGGTTTTGTATAGATCAAAGGTGTTCTCGCTGCTAATTTCCGTTTCCTTGGAAAGGTAATCTATCGTAAAATTGGCATCCTCAATGGCCTGTTGATCGACGTAGAGCCGAAGGAGGCTAATCAGGGCTTTGTGACGAAGGTCTTTGTCTTTGCTTTGACTGTTGACATAGCGAAAGGCATTTTTGGCATCGTCCGTTCGTGCTTGCAGGTAGTCAATCTTTCCAATAAGGTAGTAGCTATCGTCCACCCATTTGGAGATCCGATGCCAGTCGATGGCTTTGGAGGAAAGCTCCCTTGCAGAATCTAGGGAAACCTTATTTCCTTGGATAGTTGTGGAATCAATTGGAATAAAAACGGGGAGGACTTGGGTGTAATCTTCCTTGTAGTTCTCTAGGACTTGATTTTCCGCAGCCTTAATTTTAGTATCTGCTAGAAAGTAGGCGTTGTAATGGGAGGTAAGGTTGTGGAAAGCACGGTTGGTAAAGGTGTTCCTTTGGGAAGAGCAGGCTCCCAAAAAAAATAACACCAATCCAAAAGTATACCGTACTAGTTTGCGCATGTTGAGCTGCTCCGAATCAAAGGACTAAATTAGGGCTTTTACCGCAATACAGAACGAAGGGGTAAAGGTATTATTCTGAAGTGCCGATGAATTCTTGCTGATAGAATCCATTAAATTTGATAAATGACATCAAATCAGTCCAATCCCAATTCGAAGAGACCTCAGGGATCCCCTTGGGTCAAATACATGGGCTTGTCTTTTCAGCTTTTTGCGATCATTGGAGGAGGGACTGCCCTAGGCTGGTGGCTTCAGCAGCAATCTGGACAAAAGTTTCCTGTTTGGCTGTTGGTATGTTCCTTCACTTCTGTCGCAATCGCCTTTTATTCCTTGTGGAAGTCGATGCAACAAGACAAGTAGGCAATTCGTCAAAAACCACGTAATTTTGTGTCTTTAATTGACAGGTAAGTATGAAATTCTCGGCTTCTATTCATTTTAATTATGGTGTCATTACGATGGTGGTGGCAGGGTTGATTCTCCTTTTTAGTTCTTTTCTGCCTCAAATCATTCACGAAAGCATCTGGAGCATTTTTGGATTTGTGGTTATACTATCCTATCTACTGAGTGTCGTGACCCAATGGCTTTACCTGAAATCTCCAGAAAATTTGCTCTCTTTGAAATTACTCGGAATGGTCATCCGAATCTTGAGTTCTTTGGGCTTTATTGGCATCCTTGCGGTGCTTGATTTGGAAAATATTATTTTGTTTATCGCCAATTTCTTTATCATTTTTTTGTTCTACCTGATTTTTGATATCTACATCTTTATTTCTAACTTGCGCCCGATTTCGAAGTAGACTTCCAAAAAACGAGTAAATGACGCGCAAATTTCTGGTACTAAGTCTTTTATTTTCAGTGGTTTTACTGAGTTTCTCTGCAGGATCTTTTGCTGCGGGTGCAGAAACTGAAGAAGGCAAAGAAGACCCTACTGGGTTCATCATGCACCACATCAAGGATTCCCATGAGTGGCATTTTGTTACGATAGGTCATACCCATGTCACTTTAGCGCTACCGGTGATCACCTATTCGGCTGATAGAGGGCTTGAGTTTTACACTTCCAGTGATTTTCAAAATCACGAAACCCACAAATTTGGTAAAGAATATGCTCACAATGGGATCTTCATCGATGACCACGATCATTTGGGAAGAGTAGACGGCGGATCCATCCTTGATTTTTCGATTACCAAGAACGTAGTGATGCTACTTATTGTGATTGGTTTTGTACTTTACATCACACTTTCTGCAGCTGGACACTATAAGAAAAACGGTGCAGTGGCTCCTAAGGGTGCCGCCTCATTTGTAGAGCCTATTGTCATCTTTGTGCGTGATGAAATCGCTCACAAATCCATAGGGCCTAAGTATAAGAAATTTGTTCCCTACCTCTTGACCTTGTTTTTCTTCATTTGGACAGGAAATATATTGGGACTTCTTCCAGGTGCAGCTAACCTCACCGGAAACATTGCAGTGACCTTTACCCTTGCGATGATCACTTTTGTGATTGTCAATGTCAACGGGAACAAGGACTATTGGAAGCACGTGTTTGCCACTCCTGGTGTACCTGCGGCCCTTTTGCCGATCATGGTTCTAGTTGAATTTATCGGCCTATTTACCAAGCCTTTTGCCTTGATGGTCCGATTGTTTGTGGCGATCACAGCGGGTCACATTGTAATCCTTTCCTTTATCGCCTTGGTATTCATCTTCGAATCCTATTCGATTGGGGTTCTGTCTACAATCATGGTGACCTTCATCAATGTGATTGAGTTGCTGGTAGCTACGATTCAGGCTTATGTATTTACCCTATTCTCTGCGATGTACATTGGCAGTGCGGTAGCTGAACACCATCACGACGATCATCATTAAACTGTAATTTCTTTCTTCAATTTATAAAACCAATGTTTATGTTAACTTCTATCTTATTGACTGCTGGATTTGCACTTATGGGTGCTGGTATCGGTGCTGGACTTGTTGCGATTGGCGCAGGTCTTGGTGTGGGTCGTATTGGTGGCCAGGCTATGGAGGCTATTGCTCGTCAGCCTGAGGCTGCTGGCAAGATCCAAACTGCCATGCTTATCATTGCAGCTTTGATTGAGGTGGTTGCCCTGTTTGCAGTAGTAATTTGTTTGCTTATTGCATTGAACGCAGGTGGCATCGCCTTCTTCTAAGACAAAATGAATTGGGATTGGCGCTAGGCCAATCCCTTTCTTTTGAACAAAAACGAAATTAATCCTTCCTACTATGGATCTAATCATACCTAGTGCCGGCCTGATTTTCTGGCAACTCATTGGCTTTTTAGCCCTTTTGTTTATTCTAATCAAATTTGCTTGGAAACCTATTTTGGCCTCTTTGGCTGAACGTGAGGCAAGCATTGATGGCGCATTGAAATCTGCTGAGCAAGCTAGAAATGAAATGGCCAACTTGAAGGCAGAAAATGAAAAATTGCTTCAGGAAGCTAGACTTGAGCGAGACGTTATCTTGAAAAAAGCACAGGAGGCTTCTGTCAAAATGATTGAGGATGCCAAAAATGAAGCTTCTAAGCAAGGTGCGCAGTTGATTGAATCTGCAAAGGCAGTCATTGAAACAGAGAAGAAAGCAGCTTTAACTGAAGTGAAAAACCAAGTGGCTTTATTGACCTTGGAAGTCACTGAGAAGTTGCTCAGAAAGAAATTGTCCGACGATAAAGCTCAAGTGGAGCTAGTCGATCAATTTATCAAAGACCTTAAGCTTAACTAATCCGGCATGTCAAACCATCGCGTTGCCTCCAGATACGCCAAGTCCATTTTGGACCTTTCCATTGAGAAAGGACAGTTGGAAGGGGTATTTGAAGATTTCAAAAATCTAGCGGCCATGGGTAAGGCTACCCGTGAGCTTGGAAATGCGCTTGCCAATCCGGTGTTGGGCTCAGACAAAAAATTAAAGGTATTGAAGGCCTTGTTTGCCAAAGCAGCAAGTCCACTTACCCTTTCTTTCTTTGAGATTGTCTCTAGAAAGAATAGAGAAAGCATCCTCTTGGATGTGGCTCGGGAGTTTGTTGCGCAGTACAACCTTCATAAGTCCATTCAGGTGGCTGAAGTGATTAGTTCTTCGGCCTTGACTGCTTCCCAACGTACCCAACTCATTGCGCTTGTGAAGCAGATTAGTGGAATGAAAGAAGTGCAGCTGGAGGAAAAAATCAATCCAGAACTTATCGGAGGCTTTGTGCTGAACGTCAATGACCGACAGCTCGACGAATCCATTAGCAGCAAGCTAAACGCCCTACGCGTGCAGTTTGCTCAAAATCATTACGAAAAACAGTTTTAACGAAAATACTCAATCGTATCCTATCATGGCAGAAGTAAGACCTGATGAAGTTTCGGCAATTTTAAGAGAACAACTCTCTGGAGCCAGAACTGAAGCCGAACTAGAAGAAGTGGGAACAGTCCTCCAAGTAGGGGATGGTGTAGCC
>JBJOOF010000189.1:0-13556 GCA_046051425.1 Bacteroidota bacterium | reverse complement strand
TCGGCAGCTCACCGGTAATCCCAAACTCGATAAACTTAAACTACCTGATGGCTTTGTGGCAGAATTGCTTTACAGCCCTGGGGAAAATGAGCAGGGCTCTTGGGTAGCCATGACCTTCGATGACAAGGGTCGCATGATCACTTCGGATCAGTATGGATTTTTGTACCGACTGGAACTGCCTCCGATAGGTTCGGATTCCACGGTAAAGCCAAAAGTGGAGCAACTTCAGATTGGCAATGTAGCAGATTCCCTGGTCGGTATGGGTTATGCCCAAGGCTTACTCTATGCCTTCAACTCTCTGTATGTGGTGGTGAATAATGACCCCAATGAATCGTTTGGATTACCTACCGGACTCTACCGAATTCAGGATTTGGATGGAAACGATCAATTTGAGACTGTTACCCAACTCAAAGAACTCAAGGGAGAGCAAGGTGAACATGGACCACATTCCTTGAAGCTTACCCCTGATGGAAAAGGGATTTATCTCATAGCCGGTAACCATGTGGATGTGCCCGAAATGAATCATTACCGATTGCCAAGGGTGTGGCAGGAGGACAACCTTTTTCCGCTAATCAAAGACCCTAGAGGCCATGCCACGGAACGGAAAGCGCCGGGGGGCTGGTTGGCTAGAATAGACCCAGAAGGAAAAGACTGGGAGTTGATTTCTGCAGGATACCGAAACACTTTTGATTTTGACTACAATGAAGTGGGGGATATTTTTGCTTACGATTCGGATATGGAATGGGATTTTGGAATGCCTTGGTACCGTCCTACGCGTGTTTCTCACCTGACCAGTGGATCTGAATACGGTTGGCGGACAGGCAACTCCAAGTGGTCTCCCAACTACCCCGACAACCTTCCTGCCACGATTAATATTGGCCAGGGTTCCCCGACCAATGTCATGTTTGGAGCAAAGGCCAATTTTCCAAGTAAATACAAAAAGGCCTTGTACGCGTTTGATTGGAGTTTTGGAATCATCTATGCCATCCATTTGACTCCAAAAGGAGCCACCTATGAAGCCACCGCGGAAGAATTTATATCCGGAGCGCCACTGCCGTTGACAGATGGTACGATTGGGCCAGATGGGGCGCTGTATTTTGCAACGGGAGGAAGAAGATTGGAATCGGACCTCTACCGAGTGTACTACAAGGGGGAATTGGACACCTATACTCCGCTCAAGGAAGCGGATCTGCCTCAGGAGGCGAAGTTGAGACGGGAGCTGGAGCAATACCATGCCAAAGGGGTTTCCCCTGCAGGTTTGGAAAAAGCCTGGAGCAACCTAAATCATCCAGACCGATTTGTTCAATATGCTGCCCGTGTAGCAGTAGAGCATCAACCCGTAGGCAACTGGAAGGCTAAAGCCCTGGCCGAAACCAATCCCACCTCAAAAATTCAAGCCATTTTGGCCTTGGCACACCAGGGTACAGATGCGGATGCAGGAGCCATGCTGACCAGCCTCATGATGTTGGATTATGCTACCCTTTCTGCAACGGACAAGCAAAACATCCTACGAACCATCGAAGTCATCTTGTCGCGATACGATAAAGGGGCTACTGCGAGCAAAGCTCAATTAGTGGCTTATTTAGACCCGTATTATCCTGCGGATGACAACTTACTCAACCGATCCCTTTCCATCCTATTGGTGCACCTCGATGCTCCTTCGGTTGTTGGAAAGACGCTTGCTTTACTCAAGGATGCCAAAGACGATCCCAACTACCAAAAGACTTTTATGGAATCTTCGGATTTGATTTTGCGAAATCCTCAGTATGGATTGGATATTGCGAATATGCTGGCCAATGTGCCGCCTGCGCAAGCTACCTTCTATGCTACCGTTTTGGGTGGAGCCGACAAAGGTTGGACTGCTGCCCAGCGAGTGGAGTATTTTGGATGGATCAAAAATGCACTTACCGCTTACAAAGGAGGGCGTAGCTATGTAGGCTTCCTAGATCGTGCCCGAAAAATGGCCTTGGCCTCCGTGGATAAAGCGGACTTCGAAAAATACGACGAACTATCAGGAGGTAAATTACTTACTGAAAGTGGAAATGACATCATCAACTCTGATGTTCAACCTGAAGGCCCAGGTCGCCGCTGGACGCTGGAAGAAGCAGAACCCCTAGTGGCCAATCTAGTTGGTCGTGATTTGGTTAAGGGAAAAGCCATGTATGCTGCAAGTCTGTGTCAATCTTGCCACACCATGCAAGGCCAAGGGGGAGCAATTGGCCCGGATTTGAGCCAGTTGGGAACCCGTTTTTCTGCCAAAGACATCTTGGTGGCCACTATCGATCCTAATGCTACCATTTCGGATCAATACCAATCTACGGTTCTCGAACTCAAAGCGGGAGGCTCAATTGTGGGCAGGATAAATAATGAGGATGCGAAGAATTATTACATTTCTCAAAATCCATTTGCTCCCAACGACATCAAAACAGTTTCCAAAAGCACCGTCGCTCTGAAGAAAAATGGGGACGTGTCCATCATGATGCCAGGCTTGATCAATCGACTTAATGAGGAGGAATTGAAAGACTTGATGGCCTACCTCATCTCAGGGGGGAATGCAAATCATGCCGTATACAAGCAACCTACTGCACAGCGATGAAAATCCCCAATCTAAGACCTTACCTGCTCCTCGAGGTAGTCGCAGCGGTGACCCTTCTTGGGTATGGATTATTCTCCAATGTGGAAACTTCTAATCAGACATCCGTTCCTTCCAAGATTTCTCAGGATGGATTCACCCCGATTTTTGATGGTAAAAGCCTGCAAGGTTGGGAATTTGATCCGGTCTACTGGGCTGTAAAGGACGGGGCAATTGTAGGAGAAATCACTGCAGCAACGCTTCTTAAAAACAACACCTTCATTATTTGGAAGGGTGGAGACCTTGGCGATTTTGAGTTGAAGGTGGACTATTGGATTTCAGAAAATGGAAATTCAGGGGTTCAATATCGAAGCGATCGATTCACAGAGTTACCCCATGCCCTGCGAGGCTACCAGGCAGATATCGATGGAGCAAATCGCTACACGGGCCAAAATTACGAGGAGCGCAAGCGGACCACGCTCGCCTATCGAGGGCAGCGCACAAAGATCAGTCCGGAGCCGGAAGACATTGCTACAGTAGGTGGCTATGTAGCAAATAACGCCTGGAAGGGATTGAACTTGGTGAATGAGTTGGGCGATCGTGCTGCCTTGGGGAACTTGATCAAAAAAGGGGACTGGAACACCATACATATCGTGGCTAAGGGAACTACCCTGAAGCATTATGTCAACGGTACCCTGATGAGTGAGGTGGAGGATGCCGATGCCAAAAATAGAAAGCTGAGCGGATTATTCGGCTTTCAAGTGCATGTTGGCCCTCCCATGAAGGTGATGTTTAAAAATATTCTCTTGAAAAAGGGATAGGGGAGAACAGCCCCATCCTGGGTTTTACGGTAAAAAAAATGAAGCATAAGGATTCCCAAAATTGGAAGCATACCCTCTCCAACTCCCAGCAACTGGGAGGAATAGAAACGTCTGTCCTTGACAATGGGGCAGGGAGGGGAGTGCGTATCGCTTGGATCAATACGGGTACTGGGCTTCGCTACAAGGTGGTGTTGGATCGAGGCATGGATATTTTGGATGCCTTTTTCAATGAACATAGCCTCGCTTGGATCTCTCATGCGGGCCTGACCGCTCCGCAACCTTTCTCGAACCAAGGCATTGATTGGCTCCGCACATTCGGTGGTGGATTGCTGACAACCTGTGGATTGTCCAATGCAGGTCCTCCCAATTCGGATGAACATGGATCCAGAGGGTTACATGGCAATTATTCCAACCTTGCTGCCGAACTTATTTCCATCAAGCAGCCAGATATTTTCTCAGGAGACTTGGGGTTTGAGGTGGTCGGAAAAGTTACCGAAAGCAGCACCTTTGGTCCCAGTTTGGAACTGATTCGTCGAATCTCTGGAACCATCGGGTCTGCAGAGATTCACATTCAAGATCGGGTCACCAATCGAGGCAATTCCCCAGCACCCCACATGCTTTTGTACCATATCAATTGTGGCTGGCCCTTGATTGATGCGGGAACACGGATCGTCTGGCAGGGGGAAATGCAGCCGAGATCTGGAGAGACAGCCGTTCGGCAAAATTCCAGAAAAGATGGGTTCAGACACTGTCCAGCTCCCATTGATAGCCATGCTGGCTTTGGGGAAGAGGTAGCCTTTATTGACCCGCAGGGAGATAAAGAGCATCACGTAGTTTGCGGGTATGTCAACGATCAATTGGGATTGGGCTTAAAGATTTCCTTTTCCAAAACCCAATTGCCTTGGCTTATCCATTGGCAGCATTGGGGAAAAAATGAATACGTAACTGCGCTTGAGCCGGCTACAAATCCACCGATTGGACAGGCTGCAGCGCGAGCGAATCAGAGTTTGCTAGAGCTAGAGCCAGGCGAAAGCCGAAGTTATGACCTCCACCTCAGCATCTTGGTAGGTGAGGCCGCTCGGGAATTTTCTTGACCCAGTTTGAAATGACTTGCCGCTTATTGAATGATTTAAACGAAAAAAATAGACTACCAAAACCCAAAATACAGATCTATGAGTTTTGCCAAAAAAGCGCTCGAACAGGGCGAAGGAATTGTACGATTGACCCCCACCTGGGTGCCCCGATCTTTTTGTGTGCCGGGACGAAGAATTAAACTGCACCCTGACGACTATTATGCCTTTGGAGGCATGCGTGGAGGGATCGATGAACGCTGGTTTGCCTCTACCACTGCTGCCCAAAACGGGCCACTGACTTCAAAAAATGAAGGTTTGAGTCACATTGCCCTAGAGGATGGCGGAAAAGTAACGCTTGGGCTGCTCAAGGATGCAGTGGAGGAACTGGGAGCTGACCTGATCGGTTCTCGCCTATGGAATGAGTTCAAGTCCTGGCCCATGTACTCCAAATTTTTTGACAACATGGGGCCTTTACCACACCACATTCACCCTTCGGATGAGTTTGGCAAATTGACTGGTCAGAATGGAAAGCCAGAGGCCTACTATTTTCCCCCACAAGTGAATAACCATGGAGGAGATTTTCCTTACACCTTCTTTGGCATTGCGCCGGGGACGAGCAAGGAGACGATTCTGGACTGCTTGAAAAACTTCAACAAAGGGGACAATAAGATCACCAATTACTCCCAAGCGTTTCGCTTGCAGCCGGGAACGGGTTGGGATGTACCTCCCGGGATGCTCCATGCGCCTGGTAGCATGTGTACCTACGAACCCCAAAAAGCCTCCGACATCTTTGCCATGTACCAATCTTTGGTGAATGAAGCAATTATTCCGGATGAGTTGCTCTGGAATGCTTGTCCAAAAAACCGTTGGGGAGACTACGAACTTTTGCTTGAAATGATCGATTGGGATCTCAACGTCAATCCCAACTTGATGGACAACCACTACATGGAACCCAAGCCGGTAGCGGATCCCGCTCAAATGCAGGCTGCAGGCTACCAGGAAACCTGGATTTGCTACCGATCCCATGACTACAGTGCCAAGGAACTTACCGTGCTTCCTGGGCAGACTATCGTGATTCGAGATGCGGCAGCCTATGGCATGATCATGATGCAAGGGCATGGAAAAATGGGTGCTTGGGATATTGAAACTCCTTCGCTGATCCGTTTTGGCCAATTGACCCAGGATGAATATTTTGTATCCGAAGCTGCTGCGAAGGCAGGAGTAAAAATTACCAACACGTCCAAATCAGATCCTATCGTGATGCTCAAGCACTTTGGGCCCAAGAATCCTGATTTGACCGTATTGTGAATTAAAAATTACAGAAAGTTTTAGTTGAACTACGTTACTAACCCAAAATAGCAATGAATACATTACCCAAACTGCACAATGCCACTTGGCCTGGATTGGTTGGAAAAGGTCCAGACTCAGAGCCAGTAATCGCCTTTGATCAGTTACTCGAAATGACCGCTGCAGCAGAAGTGGACGGAGTCAAATTTGATGGAATTGACGTGGGCTTACTCGAACCACATATCTACCTAGATCAGGCGGAAGAAGCTAAAAAGTTAGCGGACAAAGTTTCCAAACACGGGCTAAAAGTAGGTTCCCTTGTAGCCCCAATCTGGGCAGGCTCCGCCATGGGCACAGCCGATCAGCGCAAAACTTTTGTGGAGATGGTCCGCAAGTCTTGTGAATTTGGACAGCAGCTGAAGGCGCTTGGCGTCAGGGATTATGGAATCGTCCGAATTGACTCCGCTGCAGGCGTGTCTGACTGGTCCAAGGATCCACTCGGTAATTCCAAATTGATTGCCAAGACCTTTCAAGAAGCTGCCGATATCGCAGCTGGTTATGGAGAGAAGCTGGCAGCAGAAGGAGAAATCTGCTGGGGAGGCATGCACAGCTGGAAGCACATGGTCGAATTGCTAGAAATGACCGATCGAAAGAATGTGGGTTTCCAGGCCGACATGTCCCATACCTTCCTGTACACCATGGGCTACAATGCCCCTGAGCATCGTATTCTCCCAGTAGACGCAGATTTGAAGGATAGAGAAGTGATCAAAGCTGCCATTAAAACAGTTTCAGATGCACTCCGTCCTTGGACCATCGACTTTCACGTGGCCCAGAATGACGGTTCGGTATTTGGTTCTGGATCACACGATAAAACTGGCCGTCACTGCCAGGCTACTGATCCAAATGGGCTGCTCGATATCGCCCATGATGCTGGTTATTGGATGCGAGATGCTGCTGGGAATTACAACCAAGCCTTGACACATATTTGCTGGGATGGCTGCATGTTCCCCAATGCTGTCATGGAAAAGCAGCAAACCTGGAACGACATCCTGGCTGCGATGATTGCAGTTCGTACTGCACAGGGGCATTGAGCAGATCTTCGCCTTCTGCAGTTTCCATCATAGATTTTCCGTTTACTTCTAACTTACTAGAACCATGAGTACTAAAAAACTAATTCGAGTAGGCCTTATCGGCACAGGGCTGATGGGGAGAATTCACACCAATGGCTACAAGCGCCTGGCAGACTTTTTTCCTGAATACGAATACCGACCTGTGCTACAAGCCTGCTGCTCCCGTAGAGAGGAAAATGCAAAGGCCTTTATGGAGCGCTGGAACTATGCTTCCTACGAAACAGACTGGCGCAAGCTCCTAGCACGGGAGGATATTGATGCAGTGGATATTTGTACGCCAAACGACATGCACGCAGAAATTGCCATTGCTGCAGCGAAGGCTGGCAAAATGATTCTCTGTGAAAAGCCCCTTGCCCGAACTGTTGCCGAAGCTAAAGGCATGCTAGAGGCAGTTGAAAAAGCAGGTGTAAAAAACACAGTCTGGTACAATTACCGCCGAGTACCGGCAGTGACCCTAGCCAAAAACATCGTTGCTTCGGGGAAGCTGGGTAAGATTTTCCATTACCGAGCCAACTTCCTTCAAGATTGGACCATCAACCCGGACTTGCCTCAGGGTGGAGATGGAACCTGGAGATTGGATGTAGAATCAGCGGGCTCCGGAGTTACTGGAGATTTGCTGGCGCACTGCATCGATACCGCTATGTGGATCAACGGAGGAATCAAGGATGTTTCCGCGATGACCGAGACCTTTGTGAAGGAGCGTGTCCATACGGATACGGGCAAAAAGCAGGCAGTAGGAATTGATGATGCCTGTATTTTTCATTGCCACTTTGACAATGGTTCCCTTGGGCTTTTTGAAGCGACGCGCTATGCCCGCGGACACAAGGCCCTCTACACGCTTGAGATCAATGGGGAGCATGCTTCCATCCGTTGGGATCTGCATGACCTCACCCGCCTCGAATACTTTGACCACAGCGACGAAGGCAAGGTGCGCGGCTGGCGATCCATTCACGTAACGGATGGAGACCATCCCTACATGCACCGTTGGTGGATCCCGGGAACCTCCATTGGCTACGAACATTCCTTTATCCATCAAGTGGCGGATTTCTTCCACAGTTTGGAAACTGGTGAAGCCTGTCACCCTACCTTCCGAGATGCCTTTGAAACGCAGAAAGTGTGTGAGGCAGTACTCGACTCAGCACGCGATCGAGCCTGGAAAGACACCGGAGTGGAGTGGGTAGAGAAGGTGTGAGGGTAGGGTTTCTTAAATTAGAAATAGGAAGTAGAAATAGGAAGTACGAGGTACGAGATACGAAATACGGAATTGAAACCAATGTCGAACGCTGAACGCCCAGTGCAGAATGTTGAATTGGGGAACCATCGAAATGACCGGAAACCAGCTTTGAGGAACCAAAGCCTTTAGTCTCGTTTCTTGGTTCTCGGCTCTTGCTTCTTGAAACATCTTGATACTTGCTACTTTTTCTAATGTCGAACGCTGAACGCAGAGTGTTGAATGTCGAAGTAGGGACAACTAGTCTTTTTCCAGAAGCAGGCTCTCTACTCTTGGCTCTTGCCTGCCTGTCGGCAGACAGGTTTCTCGCATCTTGCTTCTAGAACCGTCTTGATACTTGATACTTGCTACTATTATCTAAACCAAAACCACCCTTAAACTCTTAGCTCCCTGTGCTCCAATGACCAAGGACTGCTCAATGTCTGCAGTTTTGGAGGGGCCAGCAAGGAATAGTCCAAAGCCGGAATGGGCCGCTGCTATTTTCTCATAGCCCTGATGCATGGTGTCTTCAAGACGGTTGCGATCAAGAACAATCACCAAGTGCTCGGTAGCAAAGGGCAGCGCACGAAGTCCAAGCTGCGAATCCTCAAGCCAGATGGCGCCATTTTCTGCTACCCCAAATTGCCCGTCTAGGATGGCTACTTCCAAGGTCTCCAAAGCATGTGGATCCTCTGGCAAGGGAAGGGTTGCCAGTTTGGAATACTGGTTCGAAAGGGAAATCACTTTTGAAAAGCCCGAAGATGAAAACCATGCGTCAAATTCGCTTTTGGATAGCACTTCGCCCTTGTTGCCGGAGATGGACTGCGTAAATCGTTCCACCAAATCTCCTGAGTTGGAGAAATGAGGAATATCGGGCAGCGATTTGGGTTCGAGGGCCAGGCTCCGAATCGCGCTTAGGATTTTTTCTCTGCTGCTCATGACCTGTTTTTTCGATACCACTGTTGAAAAGATTCCTTAGGAGCATCTGGGAGGTTTCTATTTTTTCCCCAGATATTCAAAGGATGGTAAATCAAGCTATCCGGCAGGGATTTTAGCGCATTTCGCATCAGGCTTCCGGAAATTTTATAGGCTAGAGGACTCTTGAAGATTCCGTTTGCCAACTTCATGGCCAAGCCTTTGGCGAATTCGCCTTGCGTTTTGGTTACCTCCTGTCTCCATTCGAACAGTTGCTCGTGAATGTTGATTTTCACTGGGCATACATCCGTGCAACTTCCGCAAAGTGTAGAGGCAAAGGGGAGGCTGCTGTGCTTCTTCAAATCTAGCCCTGGCGATAAAATGGACCCAATCGGTCCTGGAACAGTGCTGTTGTAACTGAATCCCCCACTTCTGCGGTAGATGGGACAGGTGTTCATGCAGGCCCCACAGCGGATGCATTTGAGGGAGTTTCTAAATTTCTCTCGTGCCAGCTGCGCGGTACGGCCGTTGTCCACGAGGATGAGGTGAATTTCTTTTCCAGGCGATGGACTTCTGAAATGAGAGTTGTAGTTGGTGATGGGCTGCCCGGTGGCCGATCTAGCCAGTAAGCGAAGGAATACCCCCAGGTCTTTCCGTCTAGGGAGGATTTTTTCGATGCCCATGCAAGCGATGTGTACCTGAGCCAGGTGAACACCCATATCGGCGTTGCCCTCGTTGGTGCACACAACAAATTCCCCCGTCTCCGCAATTCCAAAGTTGACCCCGGTGATGGCCACCTTGGCGGCAAAGAATTTTTCCCGCAGGTGAACCCGTGCGGCCTGCGTGAGGTAGGCCGGATCTTCATTGCCTTTTTCGGTATGCAACTTCTCGTGAAAAAGTTCGGAAATCTCTCCTTTTTTCAGGTGAATCGCCGGTAAGACTATGTGGCTGGGGGGCTGGTTGAGAAACTGTACGATTCGCTCTCCAAGGTCGGTGTCTACCACCTCGATGCCGTGCTTTTCCAAGTAGGGATTGAGGTGGCACTCCTCCGTGAGGATGGACTTACTTTTGACTACGGCAGTACAGTTTTGCTGTTGGAGGATCTCCAGTACCAGCCGATTGTGTTCTTCACTGTCTGCTGCCCAATGGATAATGATTCCATTTTTTGTGGCATTGCGCTCAAAATCCTCCAGGTAGCTGGCAAGATTTGCAAGGACATTGTCCTTGATGCCGGAAGCCAACTCCCGTAATTGTTCCCATTCGGGGATGCCTTTGCTGACTTTGTCTCGCTTGTCGCGAACAAACCATAGCGTTTCATCATGCCATTTTGCTTTTTGGCTATCCTTTAGGAATTCGGCTGCATTCTCCGGATGTGTCATGACAGGGCCTGGTTTAGAATTTCCGCAAGGTGAAGAAACTTCAACTCTTGCTTGGATCGGGAAGCAATGCCTTGCAAATGCATGATGCAGGACATGTCTCCACCGGTGAGGATTTCTGTTTTGTGCTGCAGGTGATCTGCCAGTCTGTCTTTGCCCATTTGTATGGAAAGCGCCTCTTCGGTGACGGCAAAAGTCCCTCCAAAGCCACAGCATTCATCTGTTCTGCTGAGTTCCACCCATTCCAATCCGGCTAGATTTTCTAGGAGTTTGCGGGCCTTATTGTAGGGAGGTTGGTTGAGTTCTGATCCAGAAGATAGGTGCAGCCCACGCTGCCCATGGCAGGAGGAGTGAAACCCTACCCGGTGGGGAAATTTCCCTTCCAGCTTTTCTATTTTGAGTACATCTGTGATGAATTCGATGAGTTCATAGATTTTATGCTCCAGGGCTTCCTGTTCTTTTTCTAGGCCGGCAATAGCAGGAAAGTGCTCTTTTACGTGCAGTGTGCAGCTTCCAGAAGGGCATACCACATAGTCAAAGTCATTGAAGGTCTCAATAAAATGCCTTGCTGTGCCCACGGTATCCCGTGCATAGCCCGCATTGGCGAGCGGCTGTCCACAGCAGGTTTGACCAGAGGGGTAGGTGACCTGGCAACCTAATTTCTCCAACAATTCCAGCGTAGCAATGCCTACTTGCGGGTAGAACTGGTCTACGTAGCAGGGGATAAACAAAGCAACGGATGGGGAATTGGCTTTCATTGGGGTAAGTTAAGCGCTAGGGTTCATATTCACGAGCATTGCTGCCCCTAAAGCGGAGCCATTTGGGAAATCACTCGGAATAAGTTCGATTCCTGGAAGTTTTTTGCGCAGCAGCCCCAGAAAAATCGGGTTGGCATTGAAGCCCCCGTCTACGAAAAGCCGCTCTACAGGCGCGCCCTCCAAAACAAGTTTGACAGAGGCAGCCTGAATGCTGGTCAGCTCATGAAGAAAAGTGTAGTAGGCTTCTGTAAATTCAGAGAAGCTACCCCAATCGCTGGCATGCCCATTTTCTATCCCGAAATTCTCAGGTTGGATGTAATGGAATCGGATTCTTTTTGCAGGCTGACTGCTTACCTTTTGGTACCAGGATTCTTCGAATTGAAGTTTCTTATAGGTGCCTAAGGGGAGCTGCCAATGGGCATACATTTCTTCCACTTGGTATTTGTGCTCCTCTCCGATAAAGAGGCGTGATATCTTGATGGGCTGCCCAGAAATACTCAGAAACTGCAGGCAATCTTTTGTTAGTTCTGATTCCGAGAGTGGGGTCTTGTTGAACGGATTGATGCTGATCGCCCAGGTGCCCGTAGACAGTAGGGCGAAGGGTTCGGTTTCCTGCTTCAGATAGGGTAGAAGGGCTGCAGAGGAGTCATGCACGCCGATTCCGCAGGGGATTCCACCGAGTTCAGGCTTGGTTTTCAACAGTGTATCTCCGGGCAATATGGGAGCCTGTAGCCGGTCTATCCCTTCTCGTTTCACCCAATCGTGGTAGTCCATCTTTCCAAAATCCCATAAACCAGTATGGCAACCGATGCTGCTGTAGTCAGAGACAAATTGACCAGTAAAAATCAGACTCAGGTACTGCGGGAGGTGGAGGCTTCGTTGGATTTTTTGGTAAACTTTTGGCTTTGCATACTTTAGAAAATAGAGTTGCAGGCCTGAATTGAGCATGGCCAATGGAGGGGAAGAGGTCTCCTTGCAAAAGGTAAATTTCCCTCCATTTTCAGCATAAAACCGTTTCAGTAGCTCCTCCGGAAAAGGCTTTAGGTAATCGTACAATGGGGCTACTGGCTCTCCATCCAGGTCCGTATGAACAAAGGATGCGCCATGTCCCGAAAAATTAAGCCGCGTAATTTCAAATTCAGTCGAATTTAGCGCGGCATGAAATGTCTCCAGCATCCAGTCCCGAAGTGGCAGCACAGGTTCGCTCGGGAAGCCATCCTCGTCAGGAATGGGGTCCAGACGGGTGTAGGTATGAAAGACCTCTCTAAGATTCTGGTCAAAGAGAAAGAATTTCTTGTTGGTTTTCCCGATGTCGAATACGGCTGTTACTGGGACTTTTGGCATTGGAATTACAGGAGCTATTCGGGTTTATCTTGGGAAAGCTGCAGCAAGACCGCCATCCACATTGAGCATATTTCCTGTGGATTTGTTGAGCAGTCCACCTACAAAGGCAAAGGCTGCATCTGCGATGTCACTGACCTTGACGCTTTCCTTGAGTAGGGTGCGGTTTGCGTAGTATTTCGGGAGATCGGCCACTTCGATACCGTAGGCTTTGGCGCGATTTTCTGCCCAGCCTCCTTCCCAGATGTTCGAATTTTCAATGACTGCATCGGGGTTCACCACATTGACTCGGATTTTATCTTCTGCAAGTTCGGCGGCCATTAGTCGGGACATGTGCAATTGGGCTGCCTTGGCGGTACCGTAGGCCACATTTTTTGGACCTGCTACCAAAGCATTTTTACTTACAATGTTCACAATATCTCCCCCAAGACCTTGCTGCTTCATCAAGGAAACACCCAGTTTGGAGATGCGGAATTGCCCCATCACCAAGAGGTCGTTGAGTTTCCCCCAATCCTGATCGCTATGATCTTCAAAGGACTTGGAAATGGATATTCCTGCGTTGTTGACTACAATATCCAGCCCACCAAATTGGAGTGCTATGGCCTGGGAAGCACTGGAAATGCTGTCGGAATTGGTCACATCTAGCTGGAGGCCGAAGACATTGTCTTTGCCGTATTTTTTCTCAAATGCTGCTGAAGCTTGATCTAGCCGTTCTTGGTTGATATCGGAGAGCACTACGCAGGCACCTTCCTGCAGGAATTTTTCTGCAATGCCTTTTCCGATGCCACCCGCACTACCAGTGATGAGTGCAATCTTTCTAGAAAGTGGTTTTTCCTTGGGCATGCGCTGCAGCTTGGCCTCCTCGAGCAACCAGTATTCGATGTCGAATGCCTCTTGAAGTGGCAAGGATAGGTAGCTCGATATGGCTTCCGCACCACGCATCACTTGGATTGCATTGATGTAAAATTCAGAAGCTACCCGGCTGGTTTGCTTGTCTTTGGCAAAGCTAAACATCCCGACACCTGGCCAAATTATCACCACTGGATTAGGGTCCCGCATGGCAGGGCTGTTAG
>JBJOOF010000188.1:0-8313 GCA_046051425.1 Bacteroidota bacterium | reverse complement strand
TAAAATCTAGCAAATTAATAACCCATACTATTTTTTAATCTGTTGAAAAACAACACTATATGAAAAAAGAAAACCATTGAAAAATCATTAATTTCGACTCATAATCAGTAGGTGCTTGGTTCGATTCCAAGTGGGCCCACTTCAGAATCAAGCACTTACAAGTAAATTACTCGAAGTGCTTTTTTCATTTTTTGCAACTTTTTCAAAAAACCTAAAAACGGAGCAACTGACTCCCCCGATCCTTCGGGGCAGCAGGTGCTTGGTTCGATTCCAAGTGGGCCCACTTCAGAATCAGGCACTTACAAGTAAATAACTCGGAGTGCCTTTTTCATTTTTTGCAACTTTTTCAAAAAAACTAAAAACGGAGCAACTGACTCCCCCGATGCTTCGGGGCAGTAGGTGCTTGGTTCGATTCCAAGTGGGCCCACTTCAGATTCAGGCACTTACGAGTAAATTACTCTGAGTGCCTTTTTCATTTGCACATCATTTTCACAAAATTGGAGAAAGGCTAGTAAGCCAAATCCAAAATTGGAAATTGGCTCAACTTTTTAATTTTTAACTATGTGCTTCTGCTATATTTTGTACAGCCCATCTTCAAACAAATTTTATACAGGAATTACTCAGGAATCTGTTGAAGAAAGATTGGTTAAACACAATACTAAAGCCTATGGAAACCATCGGTTTACAGCCAAGGTATCAGATTGGGAATTATACCTTTGCATAAAGGCTGAATCAATTTCTCATGCTAGAAAAATGGAAGTGTTTATCAAAAGAATGAAAAGCCAAGTTTTTATAAGAAAACTCAAAGATGTGCCCGAAAACCTGCAATTTCTGATCAACAAAACTAAGAACTGAGCAACTGACTCCCCCGATCCTTCGGGGCAGTAGGTGCTTGGTTCGATTCCAAGTGGGCCCACCTAGAATCCCCTTCAGAAAAGATTTTGAAGGGGATTTTTTTGTTATCTCGCAAAGGCGCAGAGACCCTCCGCGGCGGGCAGGCGTAAAGGTAGAACCACCCTTGGCGTCTCTGCGCCTTTGCGTGAACCTTATTTTTTTTGTCTTGGGAAATGAATGAAGCCCATTTGGCAAAAAACCAAATTGAAAAATGGTTGAAAAAGTATACTTTTAAATGAGGCCAAAAAGTATATCCCACCCTTAATCCTTACTCCCATGAAGTACGTGCTATCCCTCGTTTTTTGCTTAATTTGTTTTGCTGGTTATTCACAAACTCAATCTGAGTTAAATTCTATTCAATACAACCAATATAAAAAAACTGATAAAAAACTAAATGAGGTCTATCAAGCTATACTAAAGCAATATAATTCAGATGCTGAATTCATCAAAAATCTAAGGAAATCTCAAAGGATTTGGATCACTTTTCGTAATGCAGAAGTAAAAGTTAAATTTCCAGATAGAGAGGACGGCTATTATGGAAGTATTCATCCTCTGTGCATTTCAGCCTATTTGGAGGAATTGACCCTGAATCAAATTTCTACCTTAACACAATGGATAAATGGAGCTGAAGAAGGAGATGGTTGTTCTGGATCGATTGACTTCGACTAATTGATCGAGCAAAATTTTTAATCACTAGTAGCTCGCAAATACCCGCAGCGGCGGGCAGGCGCAAAGTTGAATGCCCTTGGCGGCCTACCTTTCGTGAGGAGGAGCAAAGAATAACTCCTTGGCTATTTTTAAAATTCAAAAAATAAATGAATTTAAGTCTACTAGAAAAGGAGATAAATAAAAATAGTTTACCTCTTTACTCATACCTATTTTCATTCTTTAGACTTTAAATTATCCTCAAATCAAACCAATCTTCCGCTTGAATATCCACCATTCAAAAACAAAGTTGATTGCTTAATCGTTTTTTTTTTAATTTTAATAATTAAGTTTATATATAATTAAACTAATAAGTGGAGTCCAGAACCCACCCTAAAAAACGGACTTAGAAAAAAGTGGCGACTACGCATTCTTATGAAAAAATTAGTAACAGTTTTCGGATTAATCTTAAGTATTTCATTTATTCTAAGCAGCTGTGGAGGTTCCAGTTCAGAAACCACAACTACTGAAACTGAGGAAGTTACTGAAGAAGCATCAAGCAGTGATTGTGACCAATTCTTGAAGGATTATGAAGCTTTTGCTGATTCTTACATTGCTATAGTTGAAAAAATGAAAGCAAATCCTACAGACATGAGTGTAATGACAGAATACACAAGCATGATGACTAAATTAACAGAAATGCAATCAGGCGGACAAGATTGTACAGATCCTGAATATGTGACAAAAATGTCAGAAATCGCTATGAAAATTACGAATGCAGCTGCTGCAATGTAATTCAAATTAAAACAATTCATAATCACATCTAAATCACTTAGATGTGGTTATGAATTTATTTTTTATTGCTTTACCAAATTCAACTTCCCTGAAACGGCAATCGTCTCGGCAATTTTATCAAAAACCAAAGTTGGTACTTCAATTTGGTAATCGGCCGTACGGACCTGGAATGAAAAATTCACCTGCAAGGCGGTAGCTGTAGCCACGATTGTTCCTTTGACCTGTACCGGTTTAGTCACTCCATGGATAGTCAAATTACCCTCCGCAGTGACTGGGTAGGTGCCCGGTTTACTAAAATCCACATCCTCTTTGATTTTACCAGCAAACTTAGTGGTTGGAAAGCGCTCGCTCTCCATGTAGTTCTCATTGAAATGCTCCTGCATCAGCTTGTTGGGAAACTGAAAATCAGTGATTTTCGCCTGAATAGCCAAGTCCTTGGTGCCAGTATTTAAAATCGCCCCTGCCTTTTTATTGACTGCCTCGATGTCCAAAACGGGTGTTTTGGAAAAGAAGGACAACTCCCCCACTGAGGTCCGGTAGAGCGTCTGAGCCATGGTCCAACTGGTCACTAAAACCAGAAAGAAACTTAGGAAAATGAGTTTCGTTTTCATTTGTGTGTGTTTCTAGCGGATTTATCAAAACTGAAGGTTCGTGCGATGTTGAATCCATAAAAGATGTCTCCTTTCTCCCAAGCACCTACATTCTGCCCGATAAATAGCTTTTCGACCATGCCGCGGGCATTGGTGAGGTGGAATTGAAATACGTGCCCGCCCGTTTCGATGTCTACACCAAATGAGAGTGCATTGCGGTAAGGATAAGGGAAAGCCCCATTGGCTTCGTAGTCATCGTCATCTTCTTCATCTCCATCTTCAATCTCACGGAGGCTGTAGTAGTACTCTGCTGAGAGCGTAATCCGCTGATTGAGTTTGTACCGACCCCCTGCACCAAGGGCAAAGAGCTGGTTGGGGATGCTGGGGTCCTCCACCTTATTCACGTGAATAAGCGTTGGCATAAGTTGCAGGGAAAGTTTTTCAGTAAACTTGCGTGCAACCAGTACCTGACTCCAATAGGAATAGCGCTCGATATTGTTGTCAAACTTCATGGTAGATCCGGACTCCATCACATAGCCAGTAGGCATGGTATTGATCCCCCAGCCCGCCATAGCAGTGACCGTAACAGGCATGGTGTTGGACTGGCGCAGCACCTTGTATTTGGTATACAGGTCGTAGGTCTTTTCTAGGGAACTCCTCCCCGCACCCACGAGCCACCTGTCCGTCAGTCCATATTCTAGCCCTAGGCGAATTTTGGCTTCGTCTAGCCCAAAGAAATTGGCGATAAACCCAGAGTTTACCGCCCCAAAACGGTGAGAAATCCAAAAATTGAGGTGGTTTTTGGAGATGGTTTCGATGGTCTGCCCATTGATGAGGCGGGAAGCTTTGAAGGTAGCCATGGTGTAGACTGGCTCCTTGGATTGCTCTTCATCGAGCATACTTAGCAAGTCATCCTGTGCTACTACACCCTGCCACGGGCTTGTCCCTAGGAAAAGGAGTATAAAAAGAACGCTTGCCGGAAGCCAGCGTTGGATGTACAAAGACCTGATCATACGGTTACTTTTAGGGTAGTACCTTCAAGTAAAGTCGCGTACGTTTTCAATCCACGGGAACCCGTAGAATTGAGACCCTTCCCTGCCGTATCAAAGCGAGCACCATGTGCAGCGCAGTAAAATTCTCCCGCATTAAAAACTACTTGTCTCCTTCCTTCGTGGGAACACACCTGCGTCACTGCAGCAAATGCAGTGGCACTTACCCGAGCGATCACGATTCCACTCACAACCACATAATTACCAACCGTATTGAGTTTGGTGTAGGCAGCTGAGTTCAGATCTAACGACAACTGATTTCCTGTTGTTCCTCCAGTTGTGGTGGTAGGGTCCATGCTTTCGTTGATGCAGCTACTCAAGCCAGAGGCAGCACAATAGACAGCAAGAAGGGAAGCACCTTTTAGCCCTAGGCTTTTCAGAAACTCCATACGGTTCATTTTTTCGTTCATCGGAAAAAAGGTTTAGATAGGATTCAAAATTAAATTGGGTACTCTTTACAGGTTCTTAGTAGAATCTTAAGATTGAGTTAAATTGGATTACTTCGACAATCCCTACTTGTTAACGGATTAGAGAGTGAATTAGTTAACTGTTGCAGCTATAATGTTGGACCCGCCGAGCGGGTCCTGAGCAACATTAGTAGTCCATAGTCCATGGGTCCACCCGTCGTAGCGGGTGGACCCATGGCGATTCATGGTTCGACCCGCCGAGCGGGTCATGCATAATCAAATCCCTCCTATCGAAAAGATCCGCCACCACAAGTTGAGCTACCGCGGTAGGTTGAACAGAATCGGTAGGTAATCCCGCCGCGATTCATGGTTGGACCCGTCGAGCGGGTCCTGAGTACCATTAGTAGTCCTTTTCCATGGGTTGCACCCATGGTTATTCATAGGTTGGACCCGCCGAGCGGGTCATGCATAATCAAATCCGTTCCCTCGAAAAGATCCGCCGCGGCGGATCAAACCTTGAATAACCCCAGGTGAAACTTGGGGAAGGTAGGTGAAACCTACCGCGACAGGTGAACCCGAGGATAAGGAATCCCAACCCGCCAAGGCGGGTTGAACTACCGCGACAGGCAAGAATGTCTTCCTTCGGCAGACCTCAGAACTACTTTTTCATCAAATCCAGGGTGAAATTCGAGTTGATGATCAACCCATTATTGTGTTGAAAACCATTTTTTCCATTGACCAGCCTTCCGTACTGCAGAGTCTGGTTGAGGTATCCGCCTTCCAATCGGAACGTTTTATTGAAACGATAGCCTAGTAATACTCCTATTCGATTTTGATCGAAGACATTGGCATTAACATTTTTTCCAAAGCCTACAAACACTTCGTCGTACACAGCCAAATAGGGAGTTTTGTCCTTGATCTCGTTTCCGGTTAAGGGAACTTGCATCCGGACCATGTACCGCATGCGGTGAAGCAAAGGAAACTCCTCTTCCCGCGTCGAATTGGCTGAAGCATATTTTCCAACAAATCGCTGCTCGAGCATAAATCGGTGCGAAAAATCCACCTTTCCGACTTTTTGGGAAAGTTGCGCCATCTGGAAAATCCGGTGTTCGGTAAATTGCTTCCCAAACCCATTTAATGGGTATTCCCCGTAGGGAAAAGTTTCAATCCAACCGTAACCGACTCTCACTTGGACGGATGGATGTAGTGTGTAGTTCAATCCAATTCGCAACAAACTTTGCTGCCAATAGCTGATTACCTCGTTTCTCCGAAATTGATATTCTGTATGAAGCCCAAATTTATTGGAGAGCTTGAAGGTTCCAAAATAGGTATACCATCCAATTTGATTGGAGGTGTTTAGTCGGTTGTTTTGGCCAAAAGAAGGCGGCGGAGCTAAGAAAAAAAATAAGATCACCGCAAAGAGATAGTGTTTACAAGTCATTTTCTGGAAATGGGTTTGTACTACCGAGAGTCAGGAGATGAATAGAATCTACTTCCATTCATGTTCCTAGCTTCGATAGGTTGTAATTAATCAACCAACTTGACTTAGGCCTTTGCTTTTCGAGAGGCCAGCGGATGGGCTGAAACAGGTGTATGTTTTTCCAAACCAATGATCTTCACCGTCCCTCCATTTTCTTCGTAATCCTGCTGAAAGCGATGTAAATTTTCCATTACGGAGTGATCTACTAGCTTGGTGTTTTTCAAATCAATGGTGACTTGAAAGCCAGCCGGGATTTCTTCCAATTTTCGTTTGATGCCCAGGTAATTGGAGAAAATTGCAGCTTTATCAATTTCAACTAGGTACTTATTGTCGTTAAAAGACACTACAGTCGGCGCCTTGAAAAAGGAGGATATCGGGGTTCCTTGAGCTAGATGTAGGATCATTTTCAAGACCACACCAGCAGCAATACCTACCAATAGATCTTCTACAAGCGTAAACACGATGGTGATCAAGAAAATTGCCAACTGCTCCTTCCCTATTTGGAAGGTATGGATGAATTCTTTGGGGTGCGCTAATTTGATGCCCACAGAAATAAGCATGGCAGCAAGGGCAGCATTGGGAATCATCTCGATTACTGGTGTAGCAACTAGCACAAAAACAAGCAAGAAAACGCCGTGAAAGAAATTGGCCCAGCGAGTTTTGGCACCTTGATTGACATTCGCAGAACTTCTGGCAACCTCAGAAATCATCGGCAATCCACCCAAAAATGCACTCACTGTATTCCCCACACCCACAGCTATCAAATCTTTGTTGGTATTGGACTTTCTTCGGTAAGGATCAGCTAGGTCAATGGCCTTCACGGTCAACAAGGACTCCAGTGAACCCACAAGGGCAAACATGATCACATACTTAATGAAAACGCCAGTTTGAAATACACCCGAAAAATCAGCATTCAGCGCAAGACTGTCCATCAAGTTGCCAATCTTTAGCAAAGTATAGGAAGGGGCAGTTTGCGCAAAATCCATGGCTAACTGAGCTGGAATCGCCACCAGAAGCACCATCAAGGGTGCTGGAACTTTACCTAATTTATATCCTTTTAGGAAAGGCCAGCCCATCATTATCGCAAGACTACAAACCCCAATTAGCGCCGCTTTTGGATCAAGATTTAGAAAAAAGGTAGGGATAGCAGTAATCATTTCTACTGTGCTAAGTCCCTTGAACAAGTCAGGATTGACCGCCAGAAAAACAGGAATCTGCTTGACAATGATGATGATTCCTATAGCCGCAAGCATGCCATGGATGGCAGAAAGTGGAAACACATCCACCAACTTCCCGAACTTGAACAAGCCAAAAAGGACCTGGACTAGTCCAGCAACGACCATGGCTCCAAGTGCAAGCTTCCAGCCCGTCTCACCTCCACCAAATGCCGCTACTGCGCCGGCCACGACCACAATCAATCCAGCAGCTGGGCCTTTGATGGTCAAGCGTGAACCAGAAATGACACTAACTAAAATACCACCAATGATGGCCGTAACCAAGCCCATGATGGGTGGAAAATCCGAAGCCTTAGCGATTCCCAAACTCAGGGGCATTGCTAATAAGAATACCACAAATCCTGCGGTAGCATCCGCAGCGAAATTTTCTTTTAACCCGGCCCAACCGTCTTTGGGCACTTGTGTTTTTACCGATGTTTTCATAGAATTTTGAAGGACTAATATCCCCGTTTAATTTCAATTAGTAATAGTCGATTTTTTTGATTTTTCTAACTGCACACTAGCAGTAGAAGAAAGGGTACTGGATTCGGGCACAGTACCAAAAAAGAGGCGTGCATAGATGCGTATCGCAGCCACACCCTCCATCACAAAGGCCAAGGCCGCAAGAAAAGCAAGAACAAATTGATCTTCATGGATGTGGCTGAAAAGCAAGTCTTCCCCGATGAAGGTAGGAGAAATCGGAAATCCAATGAGTCCCAATACCGCCAAAAGGAACAGAAATGCAACCATCGGATGCTTTCTCACATAGCCCTGATACCCATACAAGCCAAGGTCCCCATACCGTTGGGTCATCCAATAGATCAAGGCCCAGCCCAGAGTACCGAACAAAACCACCCCACTGAGGTAAATTCCAATTTCGGTCAGCGCAAAATTTTCATTTTCAGCGATCGCAAGAACCATCCAAAAATGGTTCATCCACAACATCGTCCATGCCAATCGAATGGACCTACGCTCAGTAAAGGATTTCAACACCATCAACAAGGCAAGAAAGGCAAATCCTGCTGGCAATAGTTGGTGTAACCAAGTTGGAAGTTCGTACCCTTCAACGAGTAAGTATACCCCCACTGCATAGCTTGGAATGAAGTAAAGAAGAAGGGTTCGATAACGCAGAAAATCAAGATTATGCCCAAGATTCTTCAAGGGTCGGAATATAACTCCTTGAATAATTCTATCCAGGTTCCACTCTTTAAGACTCCAAACATAAACTGAAAGGTAAAG
>JBJOOF010000187.1:0-19343 GCA_046051425.1 Bacteroidota bacterium | reverse complement strand
ATGAGCCATGGTCATTCATTCTTTGCGGGGAGTCATCGGGGACGAACTCTTCTTTCCAGCACTGAAGGCCTTTGCTGAAGGGGAGCAGTTTACCTACTTAAATCAAGTGAGTACCAAAGATTTTACCGACTTTATCCAACAGTTCACGGGTCAAAATCTGGAAGGGTTTTTTGAACTCTACCTCAAGACGACGAGGCTGCCTGAGGTTAAGGTGAAAAAGAGAGGGAAAAATGAGTTTCTCATTTCTTTGGAAGGCATCGATTTCGAAATGCCCGTAGAAGTAAAGACCTCCACAGGAATTGAAAAGTACTCCTTGGGTAAATCCCCTACGCTGATCTCCAGCACCAGTACCCCAGAAGTAGATCCACGAGGCTGGCTGATGCTACGGCGGTAAGGGAGCATTAGGTTACAAATCCCCCCCGCAATTATTCGGGGCAGGCTCTAACCCCCTTAATAAGTGGGAGTCAGATCTCTTGATCCCAAGAAATAAATTAAGAACTTGACGATCTATTTTTAAATGTAAAATTCTGCCGATTCCATAGAAAGTAGTTGATTGAGCTTTGGGGCTATTCCCCCTTTAAAGGGGGCAAGGGGGATTTAAGAATGATTTGTGACAGATGGATTGAATCCTAAGTAACCAATTACAATTAAAAAATCAGTGGGTTTTTTCCATGATCCGCCGCGGCGGAGCGTGAAAAAAAAGAAGATTCGCGCCAGAGGGAATTAAAAATTCAAGCATAAATACTCGCGATTGCAAATCGCGAGCAGCATCAAATCACGAGCAGCTCCAAGCAGCCTCCTAAACCAAAAAACGGTGCAAGCATTCGCTCGCACCGTTTCTTTTTAGGAGTTGATCTAGGTCTTAGATTCCGAATTCTTTTTTCACTCGGTCTACATAATCCAACTTCTCCCAGGTAAATAACTCTACCTTCTGGGTGATGGCTGGGCGGTAAGGGGAGGTGAAGGTTTTCTCTACCACCACGCTCTCTCTACCCATATGGCCGTAAGCGGCTGTTTCTAGGTAGATCGGAGTGCGGAGCTTCAAGCGCTGCTCGATGGCATAGGGACGCATGTCGAAGATACCTTCCACCTTCTTTGCAATTTCTCCATCGCTCAAGTTTACCTTGGCAGTGCCGTAGGTATTGATGTAGATACCCATCGGCTTGGCTACACCGATTGCATAGGATACCTGAACTAGGATCTCGTCTGCGATACCCGCTGCCACCATGTTCTTGGCAATGTGACGGGTAGCGTAAGCCGCAGAGCGGTCTACCTTGGAAGGGTCTTTGCCAGAGAAGGCTCCTCCTCCGTGAGCACCCTTGCCCCCGTAGGTATCTACGATGATTTTTCTTCCAGTAAGTCCAGTGTCGCCGTGTGGTCCACCGATCACAAACTTGCCCGTTGGGTTGATGTGGTAGGTGATCTGGTCAGTAAATAGTTTTTGTAGCGAAGGCTTCAACTTAGCCTTCACACGTGGGATCAGGATATGGATGATGTCGGACTTGATTTTGGCAAGCATGGTTCCTTCCTCGTCAAAGTCATCGTGCTGAGTAGATACTACGATCGCATCGATGCGCTGAGGCACGTTGTCATCGGAGTATTCGATCGTCACCTGAGATTTGGAGTCCGGACGTAGGTACCGCATGTCCTTATTCTCTCTACGCAATTCTGCTAGTTCCAAAAGGATGCGGTGCGAGAGGTCGAGTGCCAAAGGCATGTAGTTGTCAGTTTCGTTGGTTGCATAGCCAAACATCATTCCTTGGTCGCCTGCACCCTGCTCCTCTGGGTTCTTGCGTTCTACACCTTGGTTGATGTCCGCAGACTGCTCGTGGATAGCAGAAAGCACCCCGCAGGAGTTGCCTTCAAACATGTATTCGCTTTTGGTGTAGCCAATCTTGTTGATCACCTCGCGGGCAATTTTTTGCACGTCTAGGTAGACTTCCGATTTTACCTCTCCAGCAAGGACCACTTGGCCAGTAGTTACGAGTGTTTCGCAGGCTACCTTGGAGCTAGGATCAAAAGCCAAAAAGTTGTCAATCAATGCGTCGGAAATCTGGTCCGCAATTTTATCTGGGTGACCCTCAGATACAGATTCTGAGGTAAATAGGTAAGGCATACCGTTTTTTATTTTTCGTGAATGGTGCCCCAAAATTACAGGAAGTAGGGGAAATAAAAAACTGCTTTACAGGGGCTACTTAAGGAGTAGCAGAGATTCCTTTTTTTTCTCTCGCAAAGTAGGGAAGACCTGCCTGCGGAAGGCAGGCGCAAAGAAAACTTGTAAAGTGAAGCCTTTGCGGCTCTGCGTCCTGCCTGCGGTAGGCAGGCTTTGCGTGAGTACTTTTTTTACTCACAAAGGCGAGAAGCAATCTTGTCAATTGAAACCTTGGCGTCTCTGCGGCTTTGCGCGAGTATTTTTTTATCTCGCAAAGTAGGAAAGCCTGCCTGCGGGAGGCAGGTAGGACGGGAAGGAAAAAAGTTGAGTAAACCTTCAAATACCATCTTTCAAAAGAAAAAAAGCTAATAAAAGTATCCCACCAATTAAGGCTCCTGCTTTGTTTTTGAGATACACCTGCATCAAATTATTCCTTTTGTATAGATAAATAATGTAGCCCTGTACAAGCAGTCCAAAGCCGAAAATGAGAAGGGCAATGTTGATGGATTTGAAAAAGAATCCTGCAGAAATTATTCCAAGAGCTAGGATGAAGGAAAAGTATTCCCACTTTTTGATCGTTTCCATACCTATTGATTTTTAAAAGTAAAAGAAGGGGTCAGTTTGCGTTAAATAGTTGCGTCAAATGATTTTCGTAATCCTTTTGAAAATGGCTCAGATATCCAGAAAACCAATCCAGGGTATTCCCATCGGTATCATACAAAATAAAATAAGGGTAGCCTGAAAGTTTCAAACGGTCGTAATAGGTATTATTTACATCGATAAGTATCTTATTGGAATCACTGATTTTTTTGAAATCTTTCGCCTCTGAATCACTCAAATTGGTATTTCCCATTTTTTGATAGAGAAAAACATGAAGCACCTGCGGATTTGTATCCATAAAAGACTGTAAATCATTCATAGACTCCATACAAGGCTTACACTTTTCGTTCCAGGTTTCTATCAAGACGTAGTTATAATTACCCTCTTTGAGTTTATTGGTCACTTCCTGGTGAAGGGATGGGAACTCGGACAAGGGAACTAGAGTAAGGCTGTCTTTTTTCTGAATAATCTCTTCAAAATCTATATCTCCCAACTCAATGTTTGTTTGATAGATTGGAAAAATAAATGTGGCGTATGCGATCACTGAAGCAACTATAAATGGATAGAAGACAAGTTTCCGAACTGTGATTAACAAACTCAAAATGGCCACCATAAACCCCATCAAAATCGGGTTGGGCAGCACTGCTTCCCATGCCAACTCTTGCTGGGCAAAAACCATGGCAATCAAATAAAATATGGGCCCAGATAATCCGAGGAGGTACGCTCTTTTATCCAGCTCCCGACCCTTAGACCCAAGCCAACTAAAAATCCCTGCCGTCAACACTAACCCGTAAACAAGGGTGAGTTGATTTGCAAATGCTGTGGCCAAAAAGGACAATCCCCAAATCGGAAGTACACAAAAAGAGACAAGCGTAATTAGTAGTCTTTCCTTCATAAAAAAATTGATTTTATCCCTTAAGACCATTCTCCATCAGGTCTCAGAACTCCTCCACAAATTCTCTTTCAATTAAAAGAAGGGTCTTTTACTTACAGAGTCTCTTTTAATGAGGAGCTTTTCTTGTTCGAGCAACTGCATGGCGTTGGAATTAAAATCACTCGTTCCAGGAGTACCTTTTAAAGAGATATGAATATCATATTTCATGTAGGGCGTTGTGATGTTAAATGTGTCCAAATACCGTTCATCCATGTATTTTACTACATCAAATACGGTCATGTTTTTAGCAATCAATTCCTGTTCTTCAATTTTGAAGGAAGAAACAGAGGAATGAAATATGGGAACTTTTTCGTAGACCAAAATAGATTCCCTGTAAGCAGCTTTCGAAGCAGTTGTATCTACAAATTGCAACCCATAGAGGGAAATCCCAACAATAATCAAATTCCAGACTGCGTGGCTAATCACTCCTGATAAAAAGTTCTTCTTATAAATAACCCAGCTTAAAATTAATCCTCCGCTAAATTGGACGAAGAAAAAAGGAAGAGTTTGCAAAAAATTTAGTTCCTCTGCTGAATAGTGAACTGAACCAAAAACAAAGGCGCTTAGCAAAATTGCTACATCAAGTAGCCACTCGATTTTTGTGTAGTAATAACTAAGATACACTACATAGGTCAGTAAGATTAAGATTACAAGAACCCAATGGAAATTGAAAAAAAATAAAGCACCTACACCCAGTATTAAAAACAATGCACGTACGACTTTACTTCTACTTAAAAATCCTCTAAAAAGAAGTTCCTCAATCACAGGAGCTATAAGGAGGGGTGCTATAAAAAATTTAACAAAAAAAGTTCCCGTGGTCTCAAATCGAGATTTACTGTAGGGAAGAGTTAAATCAAAAAATAAGGTGAAAAACAGTGAAGTGAGGAGTATCAGTACCCCACTTACAATTATCCAGTTCTTTTTGTCACCGATCACTTGCATTCTACTTCGCATGAGTCTACAAACCATCCATCAATGATTGTAATGTTGGCTACTCCATTTTCTCCACAGGCAACAATTGCTTTAGCACAGTTGCTGTCAAAATTATCCCCCACAGAATCTAGGATAACTTCTGCAAGTTTTTCTAGGACAATCCCCCAACATAACCAGCAAGTTTGAGTCCTTGCGTTTGAGGCTGTAGCAGATTTTGCATTGGGAACTAGGTAATTAAATCCTTCTAGCGTTAGACCAGTACTAGTCTTAATATCAAAATTGAGAAGACCGTCTTTATCTTGAGACAAATTGAACACCTCAATAAATTCGCCTGTAACACTGTTGGTGATTTGAAAAGAATCATCCACAACACGTAAATTCTCAAAGGACTCTTCCTTCAAATTCAGTGAGGACTCAACATAATTGAACTCTCCGACTTTTGTCTTGTCTATAAATTTTGAGATAGACTCTTGGGGATTTTTGTTGAAAACATAGGTTTTGTTTTCAAATTTTAAAACACCCAGATTTTCTGATTTTAAAGTCAGTGTTAAGTCATCTTCAGTTAAACTACTTTCCTTTTCGACTAAAGAACAAGAAGAAATTAGAGCCGCAACCAAACTGATGATTAAAAATTTTAGGTTCTTCATAACCGTTTTTTTTAGGTAAAAAATTTGTTTAAAAAACACTCCGTTCAATGTGCTTCTACGTAACCCCTCCATGAGCAGCCAAAACATGAAGCAGCACACTAAAAAAAATACTATTAAAAATCTTAACTAATTGATTTTCAATGTGTTTATTTTTAACTATTATACTGAAATTCAGGATAACTTTCTGTAATCTAATTAATTATAAAATAGTCCTAAAAAACCCCTCCTGAATTCGACTATTCAAAGAACAAACAAAAAATCCCCTACAATTTGTAGGGGATAGAGTGCAATTTTGGATTGGCAAGAAAGACCTTCGGGGTTTTAGAAACCTCAAAGGGGTACAAGACCTTCGGGGTTTTAGAAACCCCAAAGGTGAACAAGACCTTCGAGGTTTGAAAAACCTCAAAGGGGTACAAGACCTTCGAGGTTTTGGAAACCTCAAAGGTCATCAAATCATTTCCACGCTTCGCTTTACAAAGGCAGTCAAGTCCTTGCCAGTAAGCAAGCCCTGAGATAGTAAAGCCAGATCAAAAGCCTGCTTGGCAAGGGTCACCTGCGCCTCTTCCGAGTCCGCTTTCAAGATCTTGTCCACAAGCGTGTGATTGCCATTGATGGCTACCTTGTAACTATCCGGCAGACTGCCGTAGAAACTCATCGGTCCACCACCTGTTTGTGCCATTTCCTTCATGCGACGCATCCACTCTTCCATGGTAATGGTCACTGGAAATTCCTCAGGACTTAGGCCTTCAATCTCTACGGTATAGGTTTTATTCTGAATCGCCTTATCAAAGATTTCCTTCACCGACTTACTCTGATCTTCAGTCAGCAGGTTGGCATAGGAAGAATCCTTCTGGATCAATTTCTCCACCACATCTGCATCCACACGCTTGAGTTGGGTCTTGTCCAACTTGGACTCAATGTGCTGAATGAAATGGCTGTCAATTGGGGAATCGAGCACCAACACATCGTACTCTTTGTTTAAGGCCGAATCGATAAAACTATCCTGCTTCTTGAGGTCGGTCGCATACAAGTAGATCAATTGATCGTTTTTGTCCGTTTGCGTAGGCGCCACCTTCTCGCGGTACTCGTCCAAGGTAAAATAGGCGTCCTTCGTGTTTTTAAGCAGGGTAAATTCCTTCCCTTTCTCGTAAAATTTCTCCTCGGAGATCATGCCGTACTTCACAAATAGGCCAATGTCATTCCACTTCTCTTCGTAGACTTTGCGGTCTTTCTTGAAGAGTTCAGAAAGCTTGTCTGCTACTTTTTTGGTGATGTAGTTGTTGATCTTCTTCACATTACCATCGGCTTGCAAGAAGCTTCTGGACACGTTGAGTGGAATATCTGGGGAGTCAATCACCCCATGAAGTAGCATCAAAAACTCAGGTACAATGTCCTTCACCTCATCGGTGATGAATACCTGACGGCTGAAAAGTTTGATCTTGTTGCGCTGCATCTCAAAGTCATTTTTGACCTTAGGAAAATACAGCACCCCAGTCAGGTTGAAGGGATAATCCACATTCAAGTGAATCCAGAATAGCGGATCCTCTCCCATCGGATACAAGCTCTTGTAGAAGGCTAGGTAATCCTCGTCTTGGAGGTCGCTTGGAGATTTGGTCCAGATCGGAGCAGTGGTGTTCAGGATGTTGTCTACCTCCACGGACTTCCACTTCTTCTCTCCCTTGTCGTCTACACCATCTTCAACAGACTCGGATTTGGTGCCAAACTTGATGGGGATGGGCAAAAATTTACAGTACTTATCCAAGATTCCCTGCAACTTCCACTTGTCCAAGAATTCTTCTGAATCCTCGTTGACATGAAGAATGATGTCCGTACCGCGGCTTTTTCGTTTGCCTTTCTTGATTTCAAACTCAGTACTTCCGTCACAGGTCCAAATCGCAGGCTCAGAACCTTCCTGGTAGGATAGGGTATGGATCTCCACGTTCTTGGCCACCATAAAGGCGGAATAGAAACCCAAACCAAACTTGCCAATGATCTCGTTGGCATCTTTGGCATCCTTGAATTTCTCCACAAACTCCGTGGCTCCAGAAAATGCAATCTGGTTGATGTATTTTTTGATTTCCTCAGCAGTCATGCCGAGCCCCTTGTCGGAGATGGTGATGGTCTTCTTCTTTTCATCAAAGGATACCTCCACCGTGAGATCGCCTAGTTCCCCAGTATACTGACCTAATGTCGCAAGTCGCTTGATTTTTTGCGTAGCATCGACAGCATTAGAGACCAATTCCCGAAGGAAAATCTCATGATCAGAATAGAGGAATTTTTTAATGATTGGGAAAATGTTCTCGGTATGGATCGAGATCGTGCCTTTTTCCTGCATGGGCTTACATCGGTTTAGTTACGTATAAAATGAATCTACCTATCCCCTGCAAGGCCTATTCCAAGTGCGAAAAAATGACAAGATGTCAGAAAAAAGCCATACCCCGTCGCTACAGGAAGAAAATCCCTGGGATTTTTAGGGCCTTGGCACGTAGGAAAAAGTCAGTGGGTCTCGATATTCAAAGGTAAATCCGGTGGAAACGATTTTCTCCGAACTAATCAACCTACCTACCTCTTCATCTGCAGCATCCTGGAAACTAGCAGGCAAGGGAATTCCCAAAGCACTGGCATTGTGCTGATACACTTCCCGCCGCAAGGGATGTTCGGGAGCAACCCCATTGAAGGTTTGATTCCATAATCCCTGATTGATCACCCAAGCAATCATTCCTGCTGCATCCACTTGATGGATAAAGTTGACCCGAGTATGTCCCACCACCTGTTCCTTTCCTGAAAAATAGGTTCCTGGAATCCGATCCTCTCCCATCAATCCCCCCATCCGAAGCACCGTCAAATCATACCTTGGCGAGGTACCCATCAAGGCTTCCGCTCGGTACAAGATCGCATTGCCCGCAGTACTCTCGGAAATTTTCTCCTCCTCGGTATAAGGCACTGACTTGCTTTCATCGGGGTAAATTCCGGTACTGGAAATAAAGATGACCTGCTTTACTGCTGAGTTTGCGACCAAATCGCGTAAGGAAGCGAGTTGCTGCAGGTAGGCTTCTCCGTCACCCTGCCGACTTCGAGGGGGTAGTGTCACCACCAAAATCTCGGAATCAAAAAGTCGTTGGTAATCTTTCCCTTTCGGATCGGGATCAAGCGCAAAGTGAACGGCATCCAAGCCTTTTTTGCGAAGGAGTTCCACTTTTTCGGAACGAGTGGAAGACCCAATCACGCGATAGCCCTGCTTTTGCAAAAGCAACCCAGCGGCCTCCCCGAGCCAACCCAAACCGATAATTGAAACTTTCTTCATGCGCTAAACTAGTGGTGGGTAACTGAACGCAAACCCTCAACGGATTTTCCAGTCCCCAAACCGAAACCAAAGAAAAAACCTCCTTCTCGGAGGTTTGTTTTATTCTTTTTTGGGAAGGGTTCCCAAAAGGTAATCCCAAAGCGGGGAACTTACCCCAAAAGCAGCATCTGGATCTTTGTAATGATGGATGGCATGGTTGACCCACAAGACCTTGAAAAAATTCTTCGGTGGATTGTAGACGTGCACCACGTAATGAACTCCCAAGTACCCCGCATACCCTAGCAAGAATCCAGGTAAGAAATAAAGCGCAAAATCACCCATCAACAGTGTAAACAACAAGTACAAGATTGCTGCATAAGCCGCACTAACAAAGGGAGGCATGGCCAGGCGGTCCTTGTCCTTGGGGTAATCGTGGTGTACTCCATGGACGTTGTACTGCAACTTGTCCTTGAGCGGCGTATCTGGCTCCATGTGGAAAAAATGCTTGTGCATCATGTACTCCACAAAGGTAAAGGTAAGCACCCCCAATGCAAAAAAGGCCAAACCTAGTCCAATCGGAATCGAAGTGGATACCAGCCCATAATACATCGAAACGGAGGAGATGGCTAAAAATAGGGAAATGGGGATGGAAATGTGTGTTCTTGAAATTCGCTCAAGCACAGGATTAGAAAAAAGGGTAGCCGAACCAAAATTGTCAGGTCGATCTAATCTCCCAATCTTTTTCATAATAAATAGTGGTTTAGGTAGTCTTAAAAAAAAATATGGTACTAATGGTATAAACTATCCAACAAAAATAAGGGTTTCCGTTTTTTGAAATATTTTTATTATACCTGATTTAACTCATCTTTTTTTCTGCCTCTTGAGTCAAGGCAATGGTTTTGCGATAATACTCCTCATACATGGGAAGGATCTGATCAATATCAAATTCCTTGGCACGAGCCAATGCCCGCTCCTTAAATCCTGGCAAATTGGCGGCATCCAAAATAAATAGCGCTTTCTTGGTCATGTCCTCTACATCCCCCACCTCGCAAGCAAAGCCGGTTACCCCATCCAAATTGAGTTCGGGTATCCCACCCGCATTGGATGACAAGACCGGCACTTCACAGGCCATCGCTTCCAAAGCAGCAAGTCCAAAACTTTCTTTTTCCGAAGGCATCAAGAAAAGGTCAGCCACAGACAACACTTCCTCCACAGCCTCAAGCTTGCCCAAGAAACGAATGTCTTCGCAAGTACCGAGGGTGCGACAAAGGCGCTCCATACGATCTCTTTCTGGTCCATCACCCACTAAAAGTAACTTGGCAGGGATCTCTTTACGAACATTGTAAAAGACATGGATTACGTCTTCTACCCGCTTTACCTTACGGAAATTGGAGGTATGCACGAGTAGCATTTCCCCATTGGGGCAGATGGCCAACTTAAAGTGCTCTTTTCGTTGCTTCTTAAACCGCTCCAAATCGATGAAATTTGGAATCACCTCGATGTCTCGCTTGATGTCGAAGTAGTCGTAGGTCTCTTTTTTCAAATCCTCAGAAACGGCCGTCACCCCATCGGATTGATTGATGGAAAAGGTAACCACTGGCTCGTAACTCGGATCTTTTCCTACCAAGGTAATGTCTGTGCCGTGCAGCGTGGTCACTACAGGAATGGAAATTCCCTCTGTCTTCAAAATCTGCTTCGCCATGTAGGCGGAGGAAGCATGCGGAATGGCATAGTGTACGTGGAGGAGGTCGAGATTTTCATACTTGACCACACTTACCATTTTGCTGGCCAGGGCGAGCTCGTAAGGGGCAAACTCAAATAAGGGATAACTCTTGATATCTACCTCGTGGTAGAATAGGTTTTCACTAAAAAAATCGAGTCGCATGGGCTGCTTGTAGGTAATAAAATGAACCTCATGACCCACTTTCGCAAGACCTTTGCCTAATTCGGTGGCAACAACTCCACTACCTCCGAAGGTAGGGTAACATACAATTCCTATTTTCATCTACTGGGCAAAGGCTATTACAACGTGCTGATAACACGCTTCAACTATAGTTTTGTTCAAAATAAAAGATTTTTATGCTTCCTTTTTTCCTCCGAAAAGAAACCAAGAAGAAAAAATCTAGCGCGCAACTCCACAAAAATCTGAGTAATTTACCAAAGAAATAGCAGACACATATGAAACATACTTTTCTTTTACTCGGACTCGTGCTTCTCAGTTGGGCCTGTACCACCTCCCCAAATACAGTATCCGCCCAAGAAAAAATCGATCCCAGCACCTACTGGGGCGAAAACCCTTGGCCAGAAATCCGCAAAAAACGGATCAACCAATTGCTCCCTGAAGCCTTAAAAAATGCGAAGGTTGCGAGTTGGCTCGTGATCTGTAGAGAAAACTACAACGACCCCATCGCCACTCATGTGGGCGGAGAAAACGCAAGCGGTACAGCAGCCTTTCTTTTTTACAGCGACGAAACGGGCTTCCACTCGCTGGCCTTTTCCCCAGAAGGAGAAGCAAAGGCACTAGAAGACCTTGCCATCCATGAAAAAGTAGAACGCATCCCTCGAGGAGAATCTGCAGTCGCCAGAGCGGTGGCCTTCATCAAAGAAAAAGGCTTTCCTACCATAGCCATCAATACCTCTGCAAGCAACGAGATGGCCGATGGACTTACGCATAGCCAGCACCAAGAACTGGCTTCCTTGATGGGAAGCGATGTGAACAAACTCGTTTCCTCCGAAGAATTGGTGTACGAATGGCTTTCCATCAAACTTCCCGAGGAAGTAGAAATTCTGAAAAAAGCCGCACAATTGGCCTCTGATTTTCAAGAAGAGGCCTATGCAAGCATCATCCCCGGCAAAACCACCGATGCGGAGGTCGCCAAATTCCTAAAGGCCAAAATGGCCGAATACGGTGTAACCGATGCTTGGCATCCCGATCAAAATCCGAACGTCAACTCCGGTCCTGACAGAGGCCACTCCCATGCTACCGATAAGGTGATTCAGCCAGGCGATGTTATTCAAACTGACTTTGGAGTCAAATTGTACGGAATCTGGGTGAGCGACATCCAGCGATTTGCCTATGTACTGAAGGAGGGCGAGACAAGCGCACCCAAAGAAATTCAACAGTATTGGGAAAATGGAAAAGCCGGCAGCCGAATTGCGCTAGCAGCCATGAAGCCTGGCGTGAAGGGTGAAGATGTAGATCGAGCCCAGCGAGACCTGATGGACGCCAATGGATCACTTTATGTGCCTTGGAGTACAGGTCACCCCGTGGGTTATGTGGCCCACGATGTGGGACCAAATCTAGGTGGTGCACGCATACCCACACCTCGACCAGCAGCCCAGAAACTATTGAAGCAGGGGATGGTCTTTGCCTTTGATGGGTTCCACTGCTGGAAGCAAGCAGATGGTAAAGAGAAAACCATCTCGGTAGAAGAAATGGCTGTGGTCAACGAAAGCGGAGCCACTTACCTGATCGCTCCCCAAGAAGACCTGATTTTGGTGGGAAAAAAATAAGTTGACCGAATTCAATAAATACAAAAGCCAGGGAAACTTGGCTTTTGTCCTTTAGCGATTTCATATCCAATCACCCCTCAAAAGCACTACTTGAGGAGCCACAAATTTTAACTTTTTCAATCATTCAATTTTGCAATTGGTTACCTTTGAACAACCATAATCTTCACTCTCCATGAACGAGCGCTACCTGCAGCGCGGAGTTTCCGCATCCAAAGAAGACGTACACCAAGCCATCTCTAAGTTGGACAAGGGACTTTTCCCCAAGGCCTTCTGCAAAATAGTAGGAGACACCCTAGGCAACGACCCTGAGTACTGCAACATCATGCATGCGGATGGAGCAGGCACCAAGTCCTCCCTTGCCTACCTCTACTGGAAGGAAACGGGCGACCTGAGCGTGTGGAAGGGAATCGCGCAGGATGCGATCATCATGAATACGGATGACCTGCTTTGCGTAGGTGCCACCACCAACATTCTGGTATCCTCCACTATTGGAAGAAATAAAAACTTGATTCCTGGTGAGGTGATTTCTGCCATCATCGAAGGAACCGAAGAGGTCCTTCAACTGCTCCGCGACCATGGGGTCAATGCGGTCCTCACCGGCGGGGAAACTGCCGATGTGGGAGACTTGGTACGCACCATCATTGTGGACAGTACCGTGACCTGCCGCATGCGCAGAGAAGACATCATCTCCAACGACCGCATCCAAGCAGGAGATGTAATTGTCGGCCTTTCCTCCTTTGGTCAAGCCAACTACGAAAGTGAATACAATGGGGGCATGGGCAGCAATGGGCTGACCTCTGCACGCCACGATGTGTTTCACAAGATTTTAAAATCCCGCTATCCAGAAAGTTTTGACCCAGCTGTTCCGGACCAACTCGTGTATGCGGGAAAATATCAACTTACTGATCCTGCTCCTGGCACTTCGGTGAACATGGGCAAATTGGTGCTTTCTCCTACGCGAACCTATGCCCCCATACTAGCGGATGTATTGAACTACATGCGTCCTAAAATACATGGACTGGTACATTGCTCAGGAGGCGCTCAAACCAAGGTCCTTCACTTTGTGGACGATGTGCACATCATCAAGGACAACTTGTTTGAAACCCCACCCTTGTTCCGCATCATCCAAGAAGAAAGCGGAACCGACTGGAAAGAAATGTACAAAGTCTTCAACATGGGCCATCGCATGGAAGTCTACCTCGACGAGCGGCATGCGGAAGAGGTCATCGATATCGCCGAGTCCTACGGGGTGGAAGCCCAAATCATCGGACGAGTAGAGCCCCACAAAGGCAAAAAAGTAACCATTCAAGGTCCTTACGGCACCTTTGAATACTAAAAAGAGGATTACTTCCTCAATCGGACTTTTCTCCCAATTGCTATGCTTCGGATGCTACGCGTATTTGCTTGGGTAGTGGCAGGTCTCCTGCTCCTGGGCGTAGCCACGCTTACGACAGTAGACCGAAGTCCCCTGGAGGAGCAAGATTTCTACAAAAGCACATTTGCCCAACTTGCCAGCAGCACCTGGAGCAGTAGCAGCGGCGCACATTGGCTAGGAGGATGGGCTACCGTAAATGTGACCCCAGCTCAACCCGCGGAACTGGTGGGCTATTCCCCTCGAGGTCCCTATACTTTTGTCCAAGACTCCAGCCACGTCAAGGCCATGACGCTAAGCAATGGAAAATCCAGCATCGCCTGGCTCAATTACGAATTACTGATTGTCCATCCCCAACTTGCCGATCAGGTACGTGCAGGGGTTCAAGAAGCAGGGATCTCTGTAGACCAACTTATTTTCACCGCTACACACACCCATTCCGGCATGGGAGGATACATGCCAGGGCTGGTAGGATCACTTGCCTTTGGGGGCTACGATGAGCAGGTGGTCGAGCAACTGGTGGCTGGGTCCGTTCGTGCCTTGCAAACAGCACTTGCCAGCCAAGATACGGTCACCCTTTCCTACAAAAAAACAAGCGTCCCAGATCTTGTCTCCAATCGCTTTGTCAAAGGAGGCGCCATTGACCCATTCGTGCGCCAGGTACTTTTTCAACGAAAGGATGGACAGAAAGCCACCTTCCTGACCTACTCGGCACATGCCACCGCCTTGAGTTCCAAGTTTATGGGGCTCTCTGGGGATTACCCAGCCTTTCTTACCCAGCACTTGGAGGAGGAGAAAGTTGATTTTGCGCTATTTGCAGCAGGCACCGTGGGAAGCCACCGTCCACTTACGGAAGGTAATACCCCCGAAGAGGTCAATGCCTACGCACTTGCCATTGATGCTAGAATCAGTGCGGATACCAGTTCAGTTGCGTTGGCAGGAGAAGCCCAACTTCGCACTTCCAAGGTGGATATCCAATTGGGAGAACCCCAACTTCGCGTTACCACCAGCTTGCGCATTCGCCCCTGGCTATTTCGATCCCTACTCGGAGAAGTGCCGGCCTACCTAGACATTACCCAAGTGGGAAATATTCTTTTCATTTCCAGTAGCGGGGAACTGTCCGGTGTCTTTTACGAGGCATGGGATGCCCTGGCGAAGGAAAAAGGTCTAGAATTAGTAGTCACGGTATTCAATGGAAGTTACATCGGGTACATCACGCCTGACGAACTGTACGATGCCCATTACCACGAAGTCCGCGATATGAACTGGTTTGGACCAGGAAATGGGCTATATTTTGATCGCCTCATCGAGGAAGTCATCCGCAAAGCAGAAAAGTAAACCCACAAACCCATGTCCCAACGAAGCGGCCTCGCCAGCATACTCAGTCTCCGCTGCCCAAAATGCAGAACGGGACATCTTTTTCAGTCTGGTAAAATTTCAAGACCGGGAAGTTTGTTTACCATGCATCCTGCATGTCCTCATTGCAAGCAGTCCTTCGATCCCGAACCAGGATTTTATTTTGGATCCATGTTTGTCAGTTACGGAATCAATACCGCTCTATTTTTGATTTCTTGGGTGGCACTACTCCTCATCTACCCGGACTATACCTTGACTTTGCTTCTCGGTATCCTAACAGCAGTAGTGATCCTGAGTTTACCTCTGAGTTTCCGATGGAGTCGATCGATTTGGTTGGCTTTTTTTGTGCGCTTTGACCCAAAGGCCGGAAATACCCTAGACTCCTAAATCCAAAGTAGCAACCAAGGAATCCAAAAGGCGAGTTCCATCCGTTGCCTTTTTTGTGCGGAAGAAAGTTGGGTTTGAAAAAAAGTTAGGTAATGCACCAACAGCAGCAATAGCAGCAAGCAAGAAAAAGGACGGTAAAAAGAGGGGAGCAAAATAAATACGGCTAGCGACGCAAAGATGCCTAAAAAGGAAAGGCTACGAATCCATTGGATGATTTGAAGGGGAGGATAGACCTGCGCAATGGAAAGAAACCCATCCTCTCGATCTTCCTCTCGATCCAAAAATGAGAGCATCCAGAGATTGAGCAGAGCCAACACAAAGAATAAAGCCGCAAAAATCAGTACTGCCCAGCTCAAGTCTGCTGCTTCAGCACGAAGCAGAGGGAGCCAAATCGTACCCACCACATAGAATAAGGCGATGGATACCTCCTTCAGCAATACAGGCCCAAATTTTTGAATAGCCCAGCGGCATCCAAACATGGAGAACGCCAAAATCAAAGTCAGTTGGAATTCCTTGCCCCATCCCATCCAAAAAAATGCCCCAGCAAGTCCTGAAACCACCGCGATAAGAATTCCCATTCCAAGGATGACTTGGTACCTTCGATGGAATGCCCTCCGTGGAGAGGAGGTGTTCGCAATTTTTCGAGCATCAAGCAAATGGTCCAGGTTGTAAATTGTCCAAACAGCAAGTCCCAACAAGACAAATGCAGGCCAGTCCAAGGATACATGGAGCAGCTCCTGGAAAAAATAGAGGCTAGACATTGCCCCAATCACCACGTCTAGGGATAGCCAGGAAATAACTTGGAAAACTCGTTGGATTAGCCTCATTGCCTAAATTTAAAGCCAAGGAGGCAGAGCACCCAAGGAATGATGGATTTTTAGGGAAGTTTTTCTACATTTAATCATCCCGATAAGGGTACACAACGCTTCAAATCAACAACCCAAAACCATGAAAACCTACTTATCACTCGTAGCACTGCTGCTACTTCCTCTACTTACCTTAGCCCAAGACCCCATCAAAATAGCCTTTGTAGGCAATAGCATCACCCAAGGACCTGGAAGAGAAAACCCTGGATCTTTTCCCCTGCAAGTAGGTCAAATCCTGGGAAATGCATACGAGGTAAAGAATTTTGGTGTGAGTGGGCGCACCCTTTTGAAGAAAGGAGACTTCCCTTACTGGAACGAACCCCAGTTCCAACAAGTAAAAGATTTTCGTCCAGACGTCGTGCTTATCAAGTTGGGCACCAACGATTCCAAACCTCAAAACTGGGCCCATAAGGGTGAGTTTGTTCAAGACTACCTGGACTTGATTGCCGAGTTTCGCGACCACATGCCCAAGGATGGCAAAGTATACGTGATTCTTCCGGTGCCTGTCACCCGGGTCAATTTTGGAATTACCCCAGACGTGATGAACAACGAGCAGCGTCTTATGCTTTTTGAGATCATCCAAAAGTCAGGTGCTGAAGTCATCGACCTGTACACCCCCTTGATGGATCGGCCTGAATTATTACCAGATGGCGTGCACCCCAATGCTGAAGGGCTGAGCATCATGGCTCGAGTGATCAGTAGAAGGATTCGGATGTAAATCTGCTAACCCTCTAAAAACAAAAAACCACAGCCCGGATCCAGGCTGTGGTTTTTTTATTATATGTAGAAATTACTTTCCTGCCAGTGCATTTGCACCCGCCACAATTTCGAGGATTTCGTTGGTGATGGCTGCCTGACGAGTTCGGTTGTACATCAACTTCAACTCTTTAAGCAATTCACCTGCATTTTCAGTTGCCTTATCCATCGCAGTCATACGTGCACCATGCTCAGAGGCATTGGATTCCAGCACTGCTTTGTAAAACTGGATTCTCAAAGAAATAGGTACCAACTCTTCAATGATGTAGGTGCGAGAAGGCTCCAAAAGGTAATCTGTTTCAGTAACAGCAGCCTCTCCCTCCTGTGGAGCCATAGGCAAAAACTGCTCTACGCGCACCACTTGGGTAGCTACATTTTTAAACTCGTTGAACACCAAGACCACTTGATCGTAGTCTGCTGCCAAGAAGCCATCCATTGCGAATGATGCTGCTTCCTTCACTACATCAAAATTCAATTGCTGGAAGACAGTAAAATAGGTGTCAATCACCTGGTAATTGGACTTCTTGTAGTATTCGTAGGATTTCTTACCTAGGGGAAGCACGGTAATCTCAGCGCCTTCAAATTGCTCCTTGATGGCCAGGTTAGTCGCTTTTAGGATATTGGTATTGAATGCACCGCAAAGGCCCTTGTCCGAAGTTACAGGAATCAACAACACCTTCTTCACTTCACGCTTAGCCGCAAATACGATGTCTGAGTCCCCTTCAGAGGCAGCAGATACATTGTTCAAGATTGCAGTCAACTTTTGTGAATAAGGACGCATTTGAACGATCTTTTCTTGCGCTCTACGCAACTTGGCAGCGGAAACCATTTTCATGGCTTTCGTGATCTGCTGCGTCGACATGACCGAGTTTATTCGTTGCTTTACTTCCTTTAAGTTAGCCATCAGAGATTGCTTTGTGCGTATAACAAGCCCTGCCAGCAAGCCGGCAGGGAATTAATAGAATTTACTTCGCGTACTTAGGTGCTAGTTCTGCAGCAGCAGTAGCAAGAATTTTGCCTGCGCCATCGATATCACCTTTCAAAATCAATTGGATTGCTTCTGGGTAAGATGCATCCAAGAGTAGGTAAAACTCTTTTTCAAATGCTCTTGCCTTTTCAACAGGAACAGTATCCATCAAGCCTTTCGTAGAAGCGTAAATGATCGCTACTTGATGCGCCACAGATACCGGAGCATACTGCGCTTGCTTCAAGATTTCCTGGTTACGACGACCACGCTCGATCGTACGCTTGGTAGAAGCATCAAGATCAGATCCAAACTTAGCGAAGGCTTCCAATTCACGGAATTGCGCTTGGTCAAGTTTCAAGGTACCTGCTACCTTCTTCATGGATTTGATTTGTGCGTTACCACCCACTCGAGATACGGAGATACCTACGTTGATCGCAGGACGGATACCGGAATTGAATAGGTTGGTTTCCAAGAAAATCTGACCATCTGTAATGGAAATTACGTTAGTCGGGATATAGGCAGACACGTCACTGGCCTGAGTTTCGATGATTGGCAATGCAGTCAAAGAACCTCCACCTTTTACCAAAGGACGAATGGATTCAGGAAGATCATTCATCTCTTTCGCAATCGCGTCAGACTGGTTGATTTTTGCAGCTCTTTCCAAAAGTCTGGAGTGCAAGTAGAATACGTCACCTGGATAAGCTTCACGTCCTGGAGGTCTTCTCAATAGCAAGGACACTTCACGGTAAGCTACCGCCTGCTTGGAAAGGTCATCATAAACTACAAGAGCTGGACGACCGGTATCTCTGAAGAATTCACCAATCGCTGCACCTGTAAATGGAGCAAAGAATTGCATTGGAGCAGGATCAGAAGCAGGAGCTGCTACGATTACGGTGTAAGGCAATGCACCCCCTTTTTCAAGAGCGGCAACTACACCTGCAACAGTAGAGGCTTTTTGTCCAATCGCTACATAGATACAGTATACTGGTTGGCCTTTGTCGTAGAATTCACGTTGGTTAAGGATAGCGTCAATTACCACAGCAGTTTTACCTGTTTGACGGTCACCAATAACCAATTCACGCTGACCACGACCAATTGGAATCATCGCATCAATAGACTTGATACCAGTTTGAAGAGGCTCAGTTACTGGCTGACGGTAGATTACCCCTGGTGCTTTACGCTCCAACGGCATTTCATACAAATTGCCAGTGATCGGGCCTTTACCATCGATAGGGTTACCCAAAGTGTCAACTACACGACCAAGCATACCTTCACCCGCTTGGATGGAAGCAATCTTCTTGGTACGCTTTACAGTATCACCTTCTTTGATTTCCTTGGAATCTCCAAAAAGTACGGCACCGACATTGTCTTCTTCGAGGTTAAGAACCATGGCTTTTAGGCCATTGTCAAACTCCAACAATTCACCGGCCTGAGCCTTTGAAAGTCCATAGATTCTGGCTACACCATCCCCTACTTGGAGGACTGTTCCCACTTCTTCTAGTTCGGCTTCAGTTCTGGCTCCAGAGAGTTGTTCTCTTAAAATTGCCGAAACTTCATCAGGTCTTACTTCTGCCATG
>JBJOOF010000186.1:0-5931 GCA_046051425.1 Bacteroidota bacterium | reverse complement strand
ATCTACTTGGCTCGAGCACCTCGCCTGCGCCTACCTGCAGAGAATATTCAAGACTTGGTTCTTGCCTCAAGTGGGCTTTTGGTAGGGGAAATTGGAGGCCCCAGCGTCAAGCCTTATCAGCCCTCCGGACTTTGGGAAGCGGCTACCTCAGGTCGTGGGGTCTTGGCCAACTATCTACAGGATACAGGAAATAAATTGTATAGAAGGGGAATTTACAACTTTATCAAACTGACAGTCCCTCCTCCGAAGGCGATCATCTTCGACTCGAGCAACCGGGATCGTTGTGAGGTATCTAGAAATAGAACCAACACCCCACTTCAAGCTCTTGCCATGATGAATGACCCCATGGTCCTAGAAGCTTCTCGTGTCTTAGCTACCAAGCTTTCTGAGAAATATTCCAACTCCGATCAAGCTATTACCGAAGCCTTCAAACGAATTGTGTGCAGAGAATTGAAATCGGAAGAAAATGAATTGCTCCAAAATTACTATAACTCGGAGCTCAAACACTTTCAATCGAATCCAAAAGATGCTGCTTCAATCTTAGATGTGGGCGAATACCCCATTAACCCCCGTGCCATTACCCCTCAAAATGCAGCACTGATGCAGGTCATTGTGAGTTTGTACAATTTGGAAGAAACCATTACCAAAAGTTGATATGGAAAAAGAATTTTTAGAACAAGGACTCAATCACAACAGAAGGAAATTCCTTTCTCGCTTGAGTTTGGGCGTTGGCAGCGTAGCCTTGGGATCTTTATTGATTCCTGATCTTTTTTCTGGTAAAAAGGAAGCTGAAGAATCCTTGATGCGTGCCTTGCCTCACTTCGCTCCCAAGGCGAAGCGGATCATCTACTTATTTCAAAATGGTGCCCCTTCCCAGTTGGAGACCTTCGATTACAAACCCCAGCTCATCAAAAATTTTGGGCAAGAGCTTCCGGAATCCATTCGCATGGGGCAGCGCTTGACAGGGATGACAGCGGGCCAAAGTTCCTTTCCCTTGGTTGGTTCCTACTTTGAATTTAACCAATACGGACAGAGTCGAGCCTGGATTTCTTCGCTTTTCCCCCACCTTTCCGCGGTGGTCGATGACTTGTGCATTGTCAAATCCATGCATACCGAAGCAATTAACCATGATCCAGCACTGACCTTTTTCCAAACGGGTGCACAGGTGGGAAACAGGCCAAGCATGGGTTCTTGGTTGAGCTATGGGCTTGGAAGCGAAAATGAAAATCTTCCCGCCTTCTGTGTGCTACTCAGCCGGGGCAAAGGAAATGGACAAGGAGTATATTCTAAATTATGGTCCAGCGGCTTCTTGGATGCACGGCACCAAGGGGTGCAATTTTCAAATTCTGAAGATCCGGTACTCTACCTTTCCGATGCCGAAGGCATAAGCAAGGATCAGCGAAGAAAAATGCTTGATCAACTGGCTGCAATGAATGACATCAGCTACCAGGAATTTAATGACCCGCAAATCACAACAAAGGTGCAGCAATACGAAATGGCGTTCCGCATGCAGACGGCTGTACCCGAAATCACAGATGTGAGCAAGGAGCCAGATGCGGTGGTCAAATTGTATGGCCCAGATTGTTTGGTACCAGGTACCTATGCAGCGAACTGCCTTTTAGCACGGAAACTTTCTGAAAATGGAGTACGATTTGTGCAACTCTACCACCAGGGATGGGATACGCATGACAACCTGCCCAACCAGATGATAGGCCAGGCCAAAGATGTCGATCAAGCGTCTGCAGCCCTCATTACAGACCTAAAGCAGCGTGGACTGCTCGACGAAACCTTGGTGATTTGGGGAGGAGAATTTGGCAGAACCAACTACTGTCAAGGAAAAATCGCCCCCGAGAACTATGGTCGGGACCACCACCCACGAGCATTCTCCATCTTTATGGCAGGCGGAGGCGTCAAATCAGGCATGGTTTACGGGGAAACCGATGATTTTGGATACAATATCCAAGAAAACCCAGTTCACGTACATGATTTCCAAGCCACCGTCATGCACTTGATGGGGATTGACCATGAAAAACTAATTTACAAACACTTGGGGAGAAGGTACCGACTGACCGATGTGCATGGAAAAGTGGTGAATGACTTAATCGCTTAAACTCCCACTTCGTGAATTCTACGACGCTCAAAAATTTACTTGAAAACCTCCTCATTTTTTGGTGTGGTTTAACTGCTATTTTGCTAGTTGGAGGGGAAAATATTCAACTACCCACTTGGCTACAAGTAGTAGGAAGATTGCATCCCCTACTCCTCCATTTCCCCATCGTCCTCCTCCTTTTGGCAGCAGCTTTACTTTGGATTCGAGATGAAAATCGAATTCGGTACTTCAGTTGGCTGCTCCTTGTTGGAGCCAATTTGGCTGGTGTAACAGTAGTTGCAGGACTATTCTTGGCCACAGAGGATTACAGCAGTGATTCGCTAAACTGGCACAAATGGACAGCTATCTGTAGCCTTGGAGTGGCTATAGGCTTGTATTTTCTTCGAGATCGAACCTTACCCATTCTGCGCTCTCTATCCATCAGTCTTGGCCTGGTCCTTGTCTTAACTGGACATTTCGGAGCCGAATTGACGCATGGATCGGATTTCTTACTCGCCCCATTAAAACAACCTATTGACAATACGCTCACCTTAGAGAAGGCAGAGGTATTTAATGATTTGGTCAAACCCATTTTGGAGGCGAAATGTATAGCCTGCCATAACGCAAACAAGGTAAAGGGAGAACTTCGGCTGGACCAGCTTACTGGAATCCAAAAAGGAGGAAAGTCAGGAGCGCTCTTTGTAGCAGGCAATCCAGAACTCTCCCTTTTGATCCAGCGGATCCACCTTCCTCTGGAGGATGAAGATCACATGCCCCCTAAGGATAAGTTACAGCTTACAGATGAGGAACTAGAAATCCTTCGTCTTTGGGTGATTTCAGGAGCACGATTTGATCAAAAAGTGGCTGAGCTCCCAAAAGAAGAAGCTTTTTTCCAGTTGGTGGCCAATAGGTTTTCTACGGAGAAAAATTACGACTTCCCCACGGCTGATCCAGATAAAATAGCCTCACTCACTACGTTCTTTAGAAAGGTAAATCCACTTTACCCCGGTTCCCCCGCACTTGAAGTAGCCTATTTTGGTGCTTCTGCCTTTGATCCCAAGTCGCTGACAGAATTGAGTTCCATAAAGAATCAGGTGGTCAAACTGACTTTAAATCGCATGCCTCTCCAAGAAGCGGATCTTAGCATAATAGCTGATTTTCAGAATCTTGAATCCCTTCACCTCAACTTTAGCAGTATCCCTAGCCAGCAACTGGAGTATTTAGTCAAGTTACCAAAACTTCAGACCCTAGCGCTATCCGGAAACCAATTGGATGAAACAGGAATCAAGGCCTTGGAAAAGATGAGCCAATTGAAGAAGCTTTACCTCTGGCAAACGGGACTAGATGAGGACAAAAAAAAGAAGTTAACCAAGGCCCTATCTTCCACAACAATTGACTTTGGATATCTAGACAAGGGCATCATTTACCCACTCAATCCTCCAAAGATCAAGATTGACAAAACCATCTTCGAAGGGCAAGCGGAAGTAATTTTATCGCATCCAATTAGTTCCACTGAAATTCGCTACACGCTAGACGGTAGCCTACCAGATAGCATCAGTAGTCCCGTTTACAAAAATCCAATTCAGCTGACCGCATCTACCTCACTAAGAGCAAGGGTATTTGCCTCGGGTTGGATAGGAAGTAGTGATACCAAAGAACTGTTAATCAAAAAAGGAACGATACCAAGCAGTTACAGTTTGGTAACCCCTCCAAATCCAAAGTATGCGGCCAAAGGGGCTAGCAGCTTATTTGATGGAGTCAAGGCAAAGGCCAACCATACCACTGGAGACTGGCTAGGATTTACAGATTCGCCTTTGGATATCACCCTTTCAGTGGGTACCACCCAACCCAAAAAGGTAGAGCTAAGCCTTCTTTTGAATGAAGGCGCCTACATCTTCCCTCCCCAATCGGTTGAAGTTTGGGTTGGATCCAAGGATAAATGGAGCAAGGTTAACGTGGCTCCCCAACCCATCCCCACACAAATCCAGGACCCTCGATTTGGCTTGGTGGCTATTCCCTTACCTACTTCTCCGTTTGATCAAATTCGCTTGAAGGTAAATCCCATCGCCAAATTGCCTGCTTGGCATCCTGGAGCAGGAGCAAAAGGGTGGGTGTTTGTGGATGAGATCCTGATTCATTAATTCAATCTCACGTATCATGGTAGCCCTAGCCTACAAGAAATACCAACAGCTGCTGACGGAAAAAATGAAGCTTGCATTCCAGCAAGAGGAAGAGATTACAAAAGCAGCCTCCATCCTTTCCCATAGTCTTTCTACTGAGGGATGGATCTATGCTTGTGGAACTGGACATTCGCATCTATTGGCAGAAGAAATATTCTACCGAGCGGGTGGATTTGCACGTGTGCGTCCACTTTTGCTTCCCCAACTCATGCTTCATGAAAGTGCAACAGGTAGTACGGATGAGGAACGAAAAGAGGGCTATGCTCCGATCCTTTTTCAAGATTATGCGATCACCAAAAATGACGTCCTGTTCATCTCTTCCAACTCTGGAAGAAATGCAGTTCCTATTGAATTGGCTAGTTATGCCCGTGAGAAAGGCGCTAAAGTCATTGTCATCACCAATTTATCCCACAGCAAATCGGTCACCTCTCGACATACTTCAGGACTTAAATTGTACCAACTAGGAGACGTGGTCTTGGATAATTTTGGAGAGATTGGAGATGCAGCGCTTACACTCGATGGCTTGGATACACCCGTAGGGCCTACCTCGACTGCCATCGGTACAGCCCTGCTTCAAGCAATCTGTGTTGAAGCCACAGCACAGCTATTGGCCCAAGGAATCACTCCAGAAGTTTTTGCCAGTTCCAATTCGGATCAAGGAGCCGCCCACAACGAAGCCCTGCTCGAAGCCTACAAGCCCTTAGTCAAGATGCTTTAATTGATACCGGAACTCAAACCGCTTTTTCCGGAGGGAAAAAATAACTTGAATCGAGGCGTATACCCCGGACGAATGTAAATGGGCTCCCGGTAAATTGGCGAATCCACGGTAGGCTCCTCGCCAGAATCGGTGTACCGAATGAGCATTCCTGGAAATGCCGAATTGACCATCACCTGCTCATCTTTTACCTGTACCCCTGGTCGCGGCAAGCGATAGCCAACACCTCCAAAAATCGTTTCCAATCGTGGGAGTTCGCGTTGCCCCACCACATTGACGAATTGATTCCATTCCTTAGTTCGCTTGGATTTCATCTCGGCTTCCGTCCCTTCCATAGACCAATCTGGGTCTCCATGCCAAGCACGTTCTACGTAGCCAAACATCTTTGGAAAGAGGTAATACTCGAGCATTTCGCCTCCTTTGATTGTTTCTGTCCATACTTGTCCAGAAACTCCAATGATGTTTTGGCGACCTTGATCGGTTAGTTTGGTGAATTTTTGTGCTTGCTCCGACCAGTTCCAGGCCTTGCCATCGATAGTTTGATCATGAGAAAGGTACAATTTGCCGGGCACGGCTTTCCAGGATTGATACAAATCGACTACCCCACTCCAACTATGCCCTCGCTCATCAGGATCCCAGGAGTAAGCCAGATCAAAGTAGAAATTGGCGCTGGAACAAATAATTACCGGGTAGCCTGCATTCGCAAGTTTGTAGGCCATGTCCTCTCCACCCCAGCCTGCTACCGCATTCCAAGCATAGAGTTTCCAATCTTGGTTGGCAAATTTTGGATTGGGACTGACAGCAGCAGTACCGTGTGTCTGTCCTATTTCTTCCCAACCGCCCATCTTCCAGCCGTACTTTTGGAGGATGGTCGCAGTTCGCTCGCGGAAATAATCGATCAAATCTCCTGTTTGGAGTTGCGGGTTTTTAGCCAAAAAATCTGCACA
>JBJOOF010000185.1:0-5749 GCA_046051425.1 Bacteroidota bacterium | reverse complement strand
AGGATCAAACTCTCCATTGTATGTTGTCTATTTTAATAAGTCTGTCTACAGGTAAAGCATACCCATAAACAACCTCTTACTCAGGTTAATCTTTTTTGCCTTACATCACTTCAAAGAACTTGCTTCCAAACATTTTTGGAACACGTACATTTCTAGAGTTTAACCCCCTAAAAACATCCAATTTTTCTCCTATTCCTTCCGAACAGGGTTGCAAAGGTAATCAAACTCTACTTCACCACAACTAATTCAAGAAAATAAATTTTAAAAATCTACCCACCCTGAATTCCCACAAAGACCGCTTACCCGCCTTTTGGGAGTGCAAAGATGCCGCTTTTTATTCTCAAGACAAACCTCAAACCAAAAAATAAGTGTCAAACTGGGCTAAAGCGCTGAAAATGATACTGAAAAAAATTGATCAATTCGGTAAAAAATTGAATCCTAAATCTATTCTCCCTCAAATCCGACCGATTTAGACTTCCCAACTCAATACCTGAAAGAAGGCAAAGATTGGTAGCGTCTCCTTCCAGGAGCTTGCGAAGAAAAAACATAACGAACAGAAACCTCATGGGATCCACCAGAACGCCCTAAACCATAAGAAGAGATCGGGAAATCAAAACTGTATCCTACATCCAATCCAGATCGCAAACCCAAGCCAAACATCGCCACCAAGGATTCATGATTAGGCAAGCCATACTTCGTAGGAAGACCTCGGTACCACAGCCCTAAGGCCAAAGGCTCAAAATAAAACTCAGTTCCAAGGTCCAACTGAGAAAACTGCCCTTGCTGCTTGTAATTAAACCCGACCGAAAAAGAACGTTCTTGGTCTGTATTATTGAAATAATCATTGATATACCCAGGAGCTAGATTAAATCGATACCCACCATGCAAACTTAGTTTTCTCGGCAATCGGCTCGTACCATCCACTAAATAACTAATATCTGGCTGAAGAAGATGCGCCATAGAAGCCCCCAACCATGCCCTTTTTCCATAATACATCAAGCCCGCATGTGCATCCAAATCACGTACTTGGCTTTCCCCTTCAAATCCACCCCCTGAATAATCAATACTTCCCCGATCAAGATCCAACTGGGAACCCAATACTACCCGTCCAAAATTGGCGTCCCGCGCAATAAAACTCCCCTGCATCCCCGCCTGAATGAAACTGTTCGCTGAAAGCTGAAGCCGGTAACTGTAAGCCAAGCCTACCTCATTCCAAGTTGTTTCCGTAAATGATTCGTTGGCGCCCTGCAAAATCAATCCAAATCCAGAATTCCATCGCTCCTCGTAATGATCCACGTAGGCAGTATAGGCAACAAAGGTCTGGTCCAAGGCAGGCCACTGATTTCTAAAATTCACCCCAATTCGGGTTAATCCCGTACTCCCAACCAAAGCAGGATTCAAATAAATGGGATTGGCATAATACTGACTGTACTGCACATCCTGGCCCCAGGCTATTCCTGAGATCAAAAAGCAGAAAAACACCCATGCAAACAGCCTCTTCATCGTATCAATCTGAATTTGCCAGTTGACTCCACTTTTTCCCCATCAGTTGCCTGTCCTACCAAACTGTAAAAGTAAAAACCTGCCTCTTGGAGTACCCCAGTGACCGTACCATCCCAACCTCCATTTTTCAAATCGGAACTTCGGTAAATCAATTCCCCCCACTGGTTGAAAATAGAAAGCTCCAAGACTGCAATTCCCTTGAACTTGGGAACGAAAGTTTTATTCCCTTCTTGAAGGGGAGTAAATGCATTGGGGACCATCATTCGGTAGCTCTTGGTAATACTTACTTTTTGGGTAAAGCTGTTTTGACAACCATAACGATCTGTCGCTACCAAGGTCACCTCAAATTCTCCCTTTTTTCCATAGGTATGTGTCGGATCTTTTTCAGCCGAACTAGTTGCATCGCCAAAATCCCACTCCCACTTAATCAGCCTATCCTCGGACAAATTCGTGAACTGGAGCACATCGTCCGGGAATATACCTCCACTCGCATCATCTTTGATAGCTGTACCTGCAACTACAAAATCAAAGGCTACTTCTAGCGCTTGCTCTTGGATGTAAACTTCAATAGGGAAAGGATCCGAGTAGCAGGCAAAGCCTTTGGGCTTTACAAACAATTCAAATTGACCTGAAGTGCTAACCTCCTTCAATTCTTCGTTTTCCAAATCCAAGCCCTCTCCCACCATTCTGTAATCGTAAAGCTGGGAATCATAGCCTGCAATAAAGCTTCGGATATCTAGGGATTGTCCAATCGTGCAACCCACAATTGGCTTGGTCAACTTCAATTCAGGATATGCCACCCACTTGACCGCTATCTTATTACTTACGGCAGGACAATTCTTTCGATTGTAGCCAATGACCTCATACACCCCTAGCGCATCCACTACCAATTCCTGGCTAGTAGCATCCGGCAAAAGGACCCCATCTTTCTTCCATTCAAAACGGTAGTAGGTTTCATTTCCCTCGCCCACTAACTTTACAGATTCCCCTTCACAAATCACCACCTCATTTTGTGCTTGTGTTGCCCCACTTGCCTTTAGTACAATAGGATCCGGAGACTCCTTAATAAGTAAGGTGATTGAATTTGGCTGAGAAGTTTTTCCATAGTTATCGGTAATGGTATAGAACACCGTCACCTCTTGATCAATGAAGGCTTCATTGGGAAGAAAGGTATAGCCACCCGCTTGGTCACTGGCTTGAAAAATCCCTTGCGGCACAATCAGGACCCGATTTTCCTCCAAACAACGTGCTTGCGTACAGATATCCTCACTTTCCGCCTTGATGTCTGCTAGGGAAGCATAAAACTGCAGGCAGCGAATGGAACTGTTGTCATTCGGAAGGCGAACTTCCTCATCAGTGATGTAAAATTGATTTAGCTGACCCGCACAAGAGGCTTTATCCGTAAAATCTACCCCTTCTGGATCTTGAAGGGCATCGTCAGCTGCGACCTCCACAACCAGATTCCGGATTTCGTGGAAGTTGGTTGACCCCCCTGTAGATGCAGCAAACCCAATCTTTAAATTTTTTGGAGCAGGAAAAAAGTAGGGCCGGTCAAAAATGGTAACCATTCGAGGTTTATCCAACTCGGTCGTTACCTCCATTTTGAGCGTTATAAAAAATCCTGGCCCATTCGTATTGGGCTGCAATTCCAAAAACACCTTTCGAAATCCCGGCTTATTTCGATCCGTAACACGAGAAGTTCCTACCCCTCCAGAACTGATAGGGAATTGATCTGTTGGACTCAATCCATCTGGCCCTTCCTCCATGGTCCGCCTACCTATTACAAATGGATAGCCCTGAAATTGGTTGCCCGGACCCCGAACCACTATAGAATTAGGCACCAATTGTGAGGGCGGTTGATTGGGAAAACTCCCATTGAGTCCACCGGCAGTTGTACCAAACCCACCATACTCATCAAAGCCAATGCCCAAATACCCATTGGATAATCCAGGTTCTTGATCACGTGGACCATATCCCAAGGAACCCCCAAATCCACCTGAATTGAAAACGGGGGTTTCTGCATCAAATAAAAAGACACTGAAACCATCACCAGAATTAACACCTGGTCCCCATCCTGTACCTCCATAACTGAAATACTCAAACTCAGCTTTCAAACCATAAGTGGAAGGAAAGGAAATGTCAAGGTACACATGTCCACGTTGGTTGACCTGATTCGAGGTCAGACGTAACACACCTGGGCTCAATTGCGCATTTCCTCCAAATTTGGTAGCGGCTTGAGTACCGGCAGTTTGAAAACTCTCGCAGTAAGGAAAGCCAATCTGAGCAGCAACCCGTAAAGGAGATAGCCCTAACAAGAAAAAAAGAAGAAAGTAGAAAATTTGCTTCACAGATCTGCCTATTGAGCCCTAAATAACGGAAGTCATAATTTAAAAAAAAAGCTCTTGGCCAGGTATTGCCAAGAGCTTTTCGTATTAGAATTCACTTTCTCAACGCAAAATGGTTTGCGTGCGGTCTGGACCTATGGATACTAATTTGATCGGAACTTGCAGTTCTTTTTCTATATAGGACACATAATCTTTTAACGCTTCTGGGAATTTATCATAGGCATTAATCCCTTCCAAGGAACAATTCCATCCCTTCATGGTCTTGTACACGGGCTTGATATCAAGCTCATTGATTTCAAAAGGCAACTTTTCAATCTGCACCCCTGAAGGCAATTCGTAAGCCGTACATACCTTGATCTCTTCAAAAATATTGAGCACATCGGCCTTCATCATAAACAATTGCGTCACGCCATTGATCATGATGGAATACTTCAAGGCAGGCAAATCCAGCCATCCACATCGTCGAGGCCGACCCGTGGTACTTCCAAACTCATTTCCTTCCTTGCGCATCGCCTCTCCAGTACTATCCATCAATTCCGTTGGAAATGGACCGCTACCCACGCGCGTGCAATAGGCTTTGAAAATACCGAAGACCTCCCCGATTTTGGAAGGCGCCACACCTAAACCTGTGCAAGCTCCTGCAGTCATGGTGTTGGAACTGGTTACAAATGGATAACTACCAAAGTCAATATCTAAAAGCGAACCCTGTGCCCCTTCAGCCAAAATCCGCTTCTTGGCTTGCAAAGCTTCATTGACTTTATATTCACTATCAATCAAAGGAAGTGTCTTGACGAATTCAATGGCCTCAAAAAATTGGCGCTCCATCTCTTCCAAGGCGTCCAGAGGATAGTTGTAGAACGAAAGTGTAGACTTATGCTTATCGAGTAGGGTCGCATACTTCTCCTTAAAGTCAGAACTGAGTATATCCCCAATTCGAAGAGCCGAACGCCCAATTTTATCTTGGTAAGTAGGTCCGATTCCTTTTAGCGTTGAACCAATTTTTTTATCTCCTTTTGCTTGTTCGTAAGCCGCATCCAACAACTTGTGTGTGGGAATGATGATCGTCGCCTTTTTTGAAATCACCAAATTTTTCCGATAGTCTATCGAAAATTTCCCCAAGGCCTCAATCTCTCTTTTAAGAATAATGGGATCCAAGACCACTCCATTCCCAATGATATTTAAGATTTGAGAGCGGAAAATTCCAGATGGAATTTGATGAAGCACGTGCTTGAATCCGTCAAATTCCAAGGTATGTCCAGCATTAGGACCTCCCTGAAAGCGAGCCACTACCTCGTATTGAGGGGCCAAAACGTCCACTATTTTTCCTTTTCCTTCATCGCCCCATTGGAGGCCTAACAATACATCCATCTTCATTTGATGCAAAATCTATACGTTGCTGTAAGTTTTTTAAAGGTCGAAATTTGCGATAAGGCAAAAGAAAACCAAGTAAAGCGGACATTAAATCTTCAAGATGCCGCTGGGAATAAAAAAAGCCCCTTTGGGGACTTCATTTAAAGTTGGGCGGTGAACTCATCCACCGAATCAAGCACCTTAAAAATCCCGTTGAGTTTGGTGATGATCAATAACTTTTTCACATGTTCGGAAGGAGCAGTCAAAAACAACTCCCCACCGGCATTTTTCATTTTGGTGAGCAGGGTGATCAATAAGCCAAGACCACTAGAACTGATGTATCTCACTTTTTCTAAATCAATGACGAGGACCTTTATACCCTCCTCCACCGAATCACTGACCATCTCCGCGAGCATAGGCCCTGCCTCATCTCCAATCAAATCCCCTTCCATAAATAGGTAGTGAACTTTAGGGTCTTTTTTTTGACTAAACTGGAGTTTCATATTAGTTCTTTTTGTTTTGACAATTTTCCTTCTTGCAATTTCCATACA
>JBJOOF010000184.1:0-12313 GCA_046051425.1 Bacteroidota bacterium | reverse complement strand
CAAGAGCATTCCATCCTTCTTCCGAATGGATGTGTGCCTCATACCAGGCCACAGGTCCTTCCAAAGGTTGGTGGGAGTTGATGGCCAAAAATGCCTCTCCCGAGTCGGTTCGTGAAGGGTGGATGGCAATGGCATTGGAGCCTTTGGGAAGGGAGTCTTCGGCGATTTTTGGGACTGTACCGTTAAAAATCGCTTGAACAGCCCGATCCGCTCCCGCCATTTGCGCCAAGGAGAGAATGTAAGCGGAACTGATTTCTTGGGCGGTTATGGGAAAAGCAGGAGCGTAGAGCAGTTCCTCCGGGTGGTGAAAAGCATAGTCATTCAATCCCGCAGCATAGCCTTCCAATACTTTTTTGAATTCTGGGGAAAAGCTCGATTCGTACTTGGACTTCGCGATTTCTTTGGTATCTAGGAGGTGCACAAAAAAATCGATAGCTGCTCCTTCTTCGCCAAATACTCTACCCGCGAGTCCTTTTCCGGCAAGCACTGTTTTTTGGATTGTTTCAAAGTCATCTTCGGCATGTGCCCAGGCCAATCCATAGGCTGCATCCGCATCGGATTGGCCGAAAATATGGGGAACCCCAAATTCATCACGAGCGATTTGAACGTTTTTTGTATTCCAGCCCGAATGCTGGTGAACTCTCTGGCAGGAGATCAGGAAGATCCCTATCAGAAAAAGGAGGCTTGTGTTTTTCATGGGGTGAAGTAAACTGGATGAAAGTTAATCGTTCACCCGAAATTTTTAGCAATGCCTGACAAGTTTGACTGTTTCCTTCTTAGGCTAAGAATCAGGTGGACGGCTGAGAATTCCGTTTTGGTTTTTCGGAAGTTACCTCAGCCCGTTGGTCACAAAAATTACCTATTGAAGAAAACTATTTCTATTTTCATGCCTTTAAGTTTAGACCTATGAAAAAACTACTCGTACTCATTTTCCTCTTTCCTGTATTCAGCGTCTTCGCACAAGAAAAGGAAATCCTTTCCAAGTTGGATGCAAAGGCTGATTTCTATGGAGACTTGGCCCGACAAATTTGGAGCAATCCAGAACTGGGCTATCTCGAGAAAAACTCTTCCCAATTGCTTCAAAAAACGCTCTCTGATGCAGGATTTAAAGTTACTGCTGGCGTAGCAAATATCCCGACAGCCTTTGTGGCGGAGTATGGATCGGGCAAACCTGTGATTGGAATCATGGCTGAATTTGATGCGCTGCCAGGAGTATCCCAGGAGGCAGTCTCTGTACGTAAGCCGGTAGTGGTAGGCGGAGCAGGACATGCTTGTGGACACCACCTCTTTGGCGCTGCTTCTGTGGCGGCAGGCATCTCGGTGATGGATTGGATGAAAGCCAACAAGATTAAAGGAACCGTTCGAGTATATGGAACTCCAGCCGAAGAAGGGGGTGGAGGCAAGGTATACATGGCGCGTGCTGGCTTGATCCAGGATGTGGATGCCATGCTTCACTGGCACCCAAGCTCCCAAAATGCAGCTGGAGCCACTTCCTCTCTAGCTAATATTTCGACCAAATTTCGATTTTATGGAGAAGCTTCGCACGCAGCAGCGGCTCCAGAGCGCGGAAAATCTGCCTTGGATGCGGTTGAGGCAATGAACTTTATGGTTAACCTGATGCGTGAGCACGTGCCGATGCAAACCCGCATGCACTACGTGATCACCAAAGGTGGCGAAGCGCCTAACGTGGTACCGGCATTTGCTGAATCCTACCACTACGTACGTCATCCAGATGCTTTAGTCGTGCAGCAGATTTTTGACCGCATGGTCAAAGCGGCCGAAGGTGCAGCCTTAGGAACCCAAACGCGCATGGAGTACGAAGTGATCAATGGGGTGTACAACTTGCTACCCAACGAGACCCTTGCGCGAATCATGCATAAAAACTTAGAAAAAATTGGAGGTGTAAACTATTCCCCAGAGGAGAAAAAGTTTGCCGAAGAAATCATCAAAACCTATCCCGAAGGCGTAAAAGCTAGTCCTGAAGATGCTACCAAAATCGCTCCCTTTGTGGTAAGCGAGGAAGGTGGTGGAGGCTCTACGGATGTAGGCGACATCAGCTGGTTGGTACCTACTGTAGGTTTGGGTACCGCAACCTGGGTACCTGGAACCTCTGCGCATACCTGGCAGGCAGTAGCCGCTGGCGGCATGAGCATCGGCCAAAAGGGCATGATGGTGGCAGCCAAAACCTTGACTTTGACAGCGATGGATATTTTTACCAACCCATCCGTTACTGGGCAAGCCTTGCAGGAACTCAATACCCGAAGAGGGGAAGGATTTTCTTACAAAGCTTTGGTAGGAAATCGAGAGGCTCCTTTGGATTACAGAAAGTAAGCTCTAGTGTCTAAATCGAAAAGCTGGAATTTCCATTGGTGGAATTCCAGCTTTTTTTTGTGCTCTTTTTTTTCAAAACAAGTATATTGGAATGGGCTTCTTCTCGCCTGAACCTTATTATGCAAAGACGTACCTCCTTAAAACTCCTCGGCGCTGCCGGGGCCGGAATCGCAGGGCTTGCCTTGGTGGACTGGAAATGGCAGATTCTGGATCGCCTGACCCATGTTGGGTTTTTCACCTACGATCAAGAGCAACTCATCACTTCCTTGGCGGACACCCTGATTCCAGAAGGAACTCCGGCTGGTTCAGGAGCTGCGCCTATTGGAGCCTTGAGCACAGGAACTGATCAGTTTTTGATTAAATTTTTTGAAAAGTGTCTGGAAAAGGAGGAACAAGAAATCTTAATCCAGGAGTTAAAAGCCTTGGAGAAGCGGGGTTTTGCAGCACTTCCAAAGCAGGAAAGAGAAGCGATTTTGGGAGAATATTCCAAGACCGAAAACGAGAATCAAAAGAAATTCTACGAATTGATCCGAGCCAATACCATTTTTGGATTTACCACTGCCAAGCAGGTAATGGTGGATCATTTGGGCTATCAGGTGGCTCCAGGATTTTACAGTGGCTGTGTGGAGGAGCCTGCCCAAAAGGCTTAACTAAGGATGTTGCAAGATTCAAAAGCAAAACGAACCTACGATGCCATTGTCATCGGCTCTGGGGCTTCTGGAGGATGGGCCGCGAAAGAGCTCACAGAAAAAGGCCTGAAAACCCTGGTTTTAGAACGTGGGAGAATGGTCCGACATATCGAAGATTACCCTACTGCCTCCAAGGCACCCTGGGAATTTGAGTTTCGAGGAGCTGTACCTATTGAAAAACGATCTGGATTGGGCGCAGCCAATTGGAAGCGGGAGGAAACCATGCATTGGGCACTCGCAGAAGATGAGCAGCCTTACATCGAAGAAAAGCCGTTCCGCTGGTTTAGAGGCTATCACGTAGGAGGCAAGTCCCTGCTCTGGGCCCGAGGAACGCAGCGCTGGTCTGACTTTGATTTTGAGGGACCGGCTCGAGATGGGTATGCGGTGGATTGGCCCATCCGGTACAAAGATATGGAGCCTTGGTACTCCTATGTGGAGACCTTTGTGGGCTTTGCTGGTAGCCGAGATGGCTTGGATGTACTTCCCGACCAGATTGTACAGCCGGGTTTTGAACTCAGTTGCGTAGAGCGGTATTACAAGGAGAAGCTCAAGGAAATGTATGGTTCCGAGCGACACTTGGTACAGGGTCGCTGTGCGCACCTCACCGATCCCCAACAAATTCACCGAGATCAAGGAAGATCCAAATGCCTCAGTCAGAACATGTGCAACCGAGGCTGCATCTATGGAGGTTATTTTTCAGCCAATGCATCTACCCTTCCATGGGCGGAGAAGACCGGCAATCTAACCTTGCGTCCTGATTCGGTGGTAGAGTCGATTATTTACGACGAACAAAAAGGAAAGGCCATTGGGGTGCGGGTGATCGATCGCTTGACTCAGGAGTCTATTGAATTTTATGCAAAAATCATTTTCGTAAATGCCTCCACGATAAATAGCAATGCCATCCTTCTCAATTCCACATCTAGCCGCTTTCCCAACGGGCTTGGCAATGACAATGGCTTGATGGGGAAATTTATGACCTGCCACAATTACCGAGGCAAGGGTTATGCAACCTTTGAGGGCTTTCTGGATCAGGTGAATCTGGGAAGGAACCCAGGGCATGCTTATGTACCGCGCTTCCGGAATGTTTACAGCCAAGAGACGGATTTCCTTCGAGGCTATGCCATTGGGATGTCCGCCAGTAGGCAGGTGGAAGGTAGTGGAGACTTGGTGGGGGATGCCCTTCGGGAAAAGTTGTTAAATCCAAGCTATGGCATGTGGGGAATGGCAGCTTGGATGCAAGGGGAGATGGTGCCTGAAGAATCCAATCACCTACGGCTGAGCAAAGATGAAAAAGACAAGTACGGCATTCCAAAACTCATCCTTTCCGTAGAGTGGAAAGAAAATGACGACAAAATGACTCGGGATTTTCTGGAGCAGCAAACTGAAATGTACGAACGAATGGGATTTAAAAACATCAAGGTGGAAGATACCGGAGCACCTCCAGGCTCGGATATACACGAGATGGGCGGCGTGCGCATGGGTAAAGATCCCAAGACTTCCTTACTCAATGGGTTTAATCAGCTGCATGCCTGCAAAAACGTATTTGTATCCGACGGGGCTTGCATGACAAGTGGCAGTACACAAAACCCGACCTTAACCTTTATGACCTTGACTGCTCGAGCGGCAAACCATGCTGTGGAGGAATTAAATAAACAAAATTTGTAATCGGCAGGTGGTAAAATCCACTTTGTTATAACACTTGATACTAACCCAAAATACCATGAAAAACACCTGTATTCTTTTACTACTTGCTTTGGTCGGCTTTTTTGCCCCACAACAAGTGACTGCTCAGAAAAAGGGAGACCCCTTGTTTCAAGCTCCTCTAGGCATTGCGTCCTATACCTTTCGTGACCAATGGAAGAATGGGGTTCCCGAGACCCTAGACATCATCCAAAAAATGGGATTTAAAACCTATGAAGGAGGGGCGCCAAAGGGAGTAGACCCTGTGGAATTCAAGAAAATGTTGGCTGACCGAGGGATCAGTATTCCTTCCACGGGCACGGGATTTGAGGAGTTGGAGAGCGACCCACAGGGGGTTGCAGATCGTGCCAAAGCATTGGGGGCTTCCTATGTGATGTGTGCCTGGATTCCACATGCTCACGGACAATTTTCCAAGGCCGATGCCGACCGTGCGATCAAGGCCTTCAATGGAGCAGGAAAAGTGTTGAAGGAAAATGGGATTACCTTCAAGTACCATGTGCATGGTTATGAATTTCAGCCTTATGGCTCAGGGACTCTCTTTGATTACCTGGTAGAAAATACCGATCCCAACTATGTATCCTTACAAATGGATGTGATGTGGACGCATTTTGGAGGAGGGGATCCGGTAGGGCTTCTGAAGAAATATGGAAACCGCTGGGTATCGCTACACCTCAAGGATTTTAGAAAGGGTGCGCCTAAGGACATGACCGGAGGTACTGGTCCTGAAAATGACGTTCCGCTTGGAGAGGGAGAACTTGATTTCCCGGGGATCCTTCGAGAAGCCAATAAGATTGGAATCAAGCACATGTTTGTAGAGGACGAAAGTGAGAAGGAGTTGGAGACCTTACCAAAGAGTATAGCCTATCTGAAAAAGTTGCGCTACTAAAGCCAGCTATTTAAAAATACGAGAAGTCAGAGGATCGGCAGGGCCAATTGAGGTCCTGCCAAAATCCTTTGAACTAGTACTAAACTGAATCAACCTATCTTAATAAATGTATTACCCATCAGGAACGTGTATTGTTTTTCCAAGTTCCTCTAATTCAATGAATTGATTTTATCACATCTATAAAAAAGCATTTTTTGCCCTAAAAAAGGTTTCAGAGTTGTTCAAGCGTACTTTTTTGCAATCTAAAACTAAAAAATATCTCTTTTCTAGATTCTAGTGGCAAACGATCTTGTGTTTTGCCTGTCCTTGCTTCATCAAGATTGGAATGATCATTATTTTTTACATGAAAAAAATATAAATATTTAAATAAAAATTTGCTATTAAACAATTTATGATTTTAATTCAAGTAATTATTTAAACTCTAACTATTTTTTGATTTATGCCTACACTTCTCCCTTTTGCTTTTCGAGTGGAAATGAATTTTGCAAGTAGACTAAAATTTTCCCTCCGGGTGTTCGTGATTGGTTTGCTGCTATTCTCATGTAGCGAAATTGAGTCAGTGCCTGATAATCCACTAGAACTGGAAGCTCAAGCGGTAAAAATGGGTTTGGATCCCAAGGATCTAGGTCTGAGTTTCGCAGCAGCTCTGTCAAGTGGACTGAAGGATGAGTCAGTAAGAAAGTTTGTTTCGGACAACATTCAAGACCAATTTGATGGAGATCTAAACTTCCTGTATTACACTACGAAAGGGAAATCCCTGGGTGGTTCCATTGCAAAATCCATAACGTTTGAAGAGGCGCTTTTTGGAAGCAAGTCCAATTTCAGGATGACTACATCTTCGCTTGAGTTTGATCCACTGATGCAGGTGGCTTTGAGGGGATCTGAAGAGCAATTGGTTGATTTTACCGGGATCGAAGAGAACACCCCTGTTTTATATCTTTCTCCAAGCCAAGATTTGGAAACCGACCCCTTTGTCCCCATGATTACGGAAGGCGGAGCATTATCAACCTGGGATATGCGAACTGTCCCAGATAAACCAGTTTTGGTGATCAGTCAAAATGAGCGCTTGGTCAAAGTGCCCAAGAATCCTGGTGCACGAATCCAAAATGGAGATACTTGTCTAGAGCGAGCAACCCCGTATTTCAGTGATGGAGGAAATGATTATTACTTTTTTACGGATGCATTTTGCGGAGGAGCGGGTGGCATAGGTGGTACTCCGGGCGAAGGATCTGGTGGAGGGTCGACAGGGTGTGATCGGGACTCAAATTCTAACTGGGATAGGATAGACCGAGTAAAATTTATCACTATGAAGGATTTGAGAGAGGCTGAAGGTTGGACCGCCGGTGCCCCCGAAGTTTATTTTATAGTTTTTACAGGATCAAATCAATCAAATTTGGCTCAGATAAAAAAAGCTATTCCACAAGTAGACCGTAGTAAATGGAAAGACTGCAGTATTTTTACTTGTAATCCAGAATGGGTATTTCCCGAATATTTGGAAATTTTTAATTGGCACAGACAGAATTATTCGCAAATAATCACGATTCAGTGGTACGAGTATGATCCGGGTAACTCAGAAACAGACGAGAGGGAAATAAAATATATAGACCCCAACACAGGTATCGAATACACAAGGAATGAGACTGTTGTCACTTCAAACAATGATTTAGATTTAGGATTGACTCCTGTGGAATATTGTGAAGATGCTACCGGGGCAGATGCAAAATTATACACGACTGGAGTTTTACATTTTGTACTTAGAATCAATTAATGCTATGCGGATAAAGTGGATGATTATCTTTTTCTTGGGACTGACTCTTGATTCTTTTGGACAAAATCTAAGGGTAGGCTTTGGGTTTGTAAATGAAAGGTCATTTAGTAAATCAGTAGTTCAACTCGATTCAGTTTTGGTTTTTGAGGCTACCCGAGAAAGAACTTCTGATTTGATGCCTTTTTTTAGATTTGACTTGCCACTTACTGAAAGGCTTTATGCTAATATCGGTGCACAGTTTTATCTATCCCCCGTTTTTTTGACTGCAAAGTATCCAATAGCATCTAAAGGCTGGAGTACTTCAGTATATAATCTTGAAACGCCATTAGGGTTTAGCTATTTACTGCTCAAAAAAAATCAGTTAAAGATTTCCTTGGAACTCTCAGCAGTTCCGGTTTTTGCAATTCAGAAATTCACTCCTTTTCCCGTCTATGAGGGGCTTTTTGGACTTGACTGGACACAGGAAATAGTAGATGTCCTGGATGCAGTTGAGACTATCCCTGAGCCTTTTTATGTTAATTATCAATATGGGCTTTCGGCGGAGTATAAGCGGTTTGGGTTGACGCTTTTTAAATCAGACAATGTAAATCGATCGATAAGTAATGGATACACGCTTTATGATCAAAACTATAACTTCCAGCGAAGAATCAGCTCAACGAGGCTAGGATTGTACTACTCTTTTGGTTTGAAAAAAGGCAAGGATTAGAAGTCTTTTACTGTTTAGGTAAAGCCCTTGCATCAAATGGATTTCAGGCTATCTTATTTACATTTTTTGGATTTTTTTCAATAAAAAATTATAAATAATTTAATAAAAAATTGTTTTTTAAAATTTTATTAATACATTCATTTATTCTTTAATTTAATTTTTATGAAAAAACTATTTTTAAATTTACTTACCAGTCGATTGGGGCATTTTTTAACCGCCCCAGTCATTTGCTCCATCCTCTGTTAGTCAGATTTGGCTGAGCGTTTGGGTGGCGCTATTTCTTTTTCTTCTACGCAACTTATTTTTCATTTAAACCACTTTCTATCATGCAGACTACTTTTAGAAACTTCCTTTTTTTTCTTGGATTGACATTTCCTTTTCAAGCTTGCCATCAAGATCCTGCTCCTGAAATTCCTACTATTCAAACCGCTGAGCTCGAATTTATTGGTGTGGAGCATAACGAAAAGTTGCAGGACACTTTTGAATTTCTAGTGGCAAATCAAAATTCTATGGGACGTAAATCCCCAAATGCCAATAAGCAGGTCCTAGAGAATTTTTTGATTGCCCAGATTGAAGGAAATACCCAGTATCCTGCCAACATGAATGCCATTGGGGTAGCCTATACCAAGCAACTTTTTGCAAGCTCCAACAAGCAATTTGCTCGGCAGGAGGAGTATTTTGAAGGCTTTGAACTTGGGGAAAAAGTAAAACGCTATTTAGGTGAGTTAAATTCCATCCTTTCGATAGAAACCTTTGGAGATACCCGTGTTGCACAAGAAATCAGGGTTTTGGAAGAGGCCATCGCTCTAGAAAATGATCTTAGCGATCGGGACTTAGTGCTTTTGTACTCCGCAACTTCCGTAGCGAGACACTCCTACGCCTACTGGTCCGAAAATCATGAAAACTGGGCTCAACTTGGGCCAGATTGGACTTCGCAGCAGAACTATAAAACTGGTCCTGCAGGAAACATAGTCAAGGCAGATGTAGCGGGTGCGGTTGCAGGTGCTGCGGGAGCATGGGTAGTAAATGCAGTGATAGGTCCTGGTCAAGTGGCCTATGGAGGGGCTATTTTGGGAGGGGCTGTGTCAGGCTCTGTATTTCAAGGGGTATATGAATTTCTAGATTGGGCATGGTAAACACTACAAAAATCAAAATTTTCTTCCTGAGCTTGCTCGCCTGTGAGGCCGTTGCGCTTGGAATTTGGTTTGCCTTTGGCGAAAACTATGCAGCGCATCTAGCCGTGGTCGCCTTGGTAATTACCTTGATCGCAAGAGGGAAAAAAGAAGCCGCCTAGTAGGCTAATAAAAAATCATAGGGAGGGACAAAACCTTCCCTAGATTTTTTACTTTTTGGCTTTTCAGAAAAAAGTAAGTCAGCAGAGGCGTCAATTGGGCCTACTGATACTTGGTGTCATTAGCCTACCAACTTAAATCCGTAGCCTCGAATATTTAAGATTTGCACTGCAGGATCTTCTTGCAGCTTTTTGCGCAGCTTGGTAATGAATACATCCATACTTCGGGCGGTAAAAAAATCATCTGCCCCCCAGATTTGGTTGAGGATCAAGCTTCGTTCCGTGATTTCATTTTTCCGAGACAGGAGCAGTTCCAATAGCAAAGATTCACGAGAAGTAAGCGTAATTTCTTTCGCGTCCAACTTCAGTAGTTGTCGCTTGGAATGGAAGGTATAGTTGCCAAGAGGCAACCAGTCGCTCTGCTGCGGCTGCCCCCCTTTCCGATCCAAATGAGCCTTGATCCGCACGATCAGCTCCTCCATGCTAAAGGGCTTCCGGATGTAGTCCGTTGCACCCATGGAGAAACCTTTGACCACATCTTCGGCCTGGCTTTTGGAGGTTAGAAATAGAATGGGGGTAAGAGCATCTGTTTTTCGGATTTCAGCGGCTAGGGTAAACCCATCTTTTTTTGGCATCATCACATCCAACACGAGCACATCGGGCTTGGCTTGGAGGTAGCATTCCCATGCAGCCTGTCCATCTCCGCAAAGAATCACCTCAAAGCCACGGCTCTCCAAACTTTCCTTGACGATGCTGCCCAGGGCGAGTTCGTCTTCTGCTAGTAACACGCGTATGCTGCTCATGGCCAATCCGTGGTGAATCGAGTGGAGTTTTTGCTGGTCTGAAGGGAAACGCTCCCTCCATGTTTTTCCATTATTTTTTTGACGTAGTACAGACCGATGCCAAATCCTTTTACATCGTGGAGGTTCCCTTTCGGCACTCGGTAAAACTGTTCAAAAATATGTTTTGCCTGTTCTGGATTCAAGTTGCCCCCATTGTCTTCTACTTGAATTTGCGTAGCTGTACTTTGTGCCAAACGAAGGTGAATGCGATTCCCTCCATACTTGAAGGCATTGTCCAGCAGGTTGGAAATCACCTGCTCAAAATGAAAGGGGTCAACTTCGATAGGACTGCAAGCCGGAGGGAGATGCAAGTTGAATTCCTTTTCTGGAGCTAGGGTTTGAAACTTTTGAACCAATTGGGTCAACACTGGTGCTGGATCAATTCCTTCTTTTTTCAAGACCAATTGATCGGAGTCCAGCGCGGCTGTTTCCAAGAGTTTCTCCACCATCTGATCCAGTTTTTGCAGTTGAACTTTGGAAATGTCTAGGTAACGACTAGTCTTCTCAGGATCCTTGCTAGGGTTAAACTGCTGTATGCCTTCGATGGCTGTCAGGGTAGTGGCGATGGGGGTTTTGAATTCATGGGTGATGTTGGCGATTAAATCCTGCTTGATCTCGGCAATTTCCTTTTGGTTTTTGATCGTTTGGTAGAGGTAGAAAAACGCAAAGGCGAGGATTCCTAAAAACAATACAGAAGAGAGCACCTCTACCAAGCCCCGCTTAAACAAGGTCAAGTAGCTGGTGTCGTAGTACAGGTCCAAACTTTTCCCAGCGGGAAGAAAAGTAGAGCGAGAGCCTACTTTGTAGGGCAATACAATTTCCTTGGCGATGGAATCTCGGGCAAGGCTATCCGAATTTAGCTCCGTAAAGTGTAGGCGGTAGTCAAGTGCAATGCCACTACGTTCAAACTCTGTGTCTAAATGCTTGGTCAATTTGGGTAGATCCAGCGTGTCTCGGATGATGGAAAAGATGATTTTGCTGGTAAAACGTTCGATGGCATTCAAACTATCGACGGCAGTCTTTCCTCTGAAAATCTGAATTTTATTGATTTGGTCTACCTTGATGGAATCCAACTGTTGTCGATCGATTGTTTCTACCGCAGGAGAGATGTCAATGGTCTGGATACGGAGGGAATCCTTTGCATTGGTTTTCAAGGCCCTGATTTCTATGATTTTTGCACCTGCTCCTGGGATGCTATCTGGACTGAAAATGGCTAGTTCAGCGGGGGTATTGAGGGAATCGAAAGAGCTCCTTGTTTCCATTACTAGGTTCTGCTTTCCGGTTGGGTCTTTCCGTTGCAGTTTCAGCGTTTTTTTAAACAATGGGCTGGCCACTGCTCTCCTCATAAAAGAGGTGTCTGAAGAAGGACTATCCGCTGCGGAAAAGTTGTAGTCTGCGTCCGTCAAGGCAAACACATCCGACTTGGCCAAGTCGGCATAGTAATTTTCAACTGCCCGATCGAAGCCTTGCTGAATATCCTGCTGCAGTTCCGACTTCAGGATCTCCCACTGCGTCCCGATCCTCCAGGTTTGGATAGCCAGCGTCACCAGCAGGGTGACCCCGATAAGTAATCCAATCCGCTTGAATTCTAACTTCTTCATGGCCTAAAAGTAGGGGGATAGAATTTATCCTAAAATTTGTCTTAACACACGTTAACACTGCTTAACTCGTATATTGGCTTCTCTTCACTTCTTTTGTAAGGTAAAATAACACAACTATGAAACGTACGATCGCAATTCTTTCACTACTTCTTTTCTTAGGGATAGGCCTACAGGCCGCTTTTGCTCAAGGATTTACAGGTAGAGCCTATTACAAGTCTACTTCCAAAATCTCCATCTCCATGGATTCTACCAAGATGGCTCCGGAGCAAATGGCACAGATTCAGGCTTCGCTCAAGAAGCAAATGGAACAAAACTATGTGCTTTCCTTTAACCAAACCGAGTCTACTTGGAAGAAAGAAGAAAGTTTGGGAGGTGGTCCAGCCACGGCATCTTCCGGTGGGGCAGTCTTTATGGTAGTAAGCGGTGGGGCAGGGTCAACCCTCTATAAAAACATTGCGGACCAAAATTACCTTGAAGACCATGACATGAATGGAAAGG
>JBJOOF010000183.1:0-6798 GCA_046051425.1 Bacteroidota bacterium | reverse complement strand
TTGGGGACGTTAATGGAACAGCCTTTGCAAAATTGGCTCCAATTGGCCAAGCTAGCAGTCTGAAAACAGATGGTGATCTGATCGCAAACAACGAAAAAGGAAATATTTACCTGCCAAGTCGCTATGGATTTGGGGTGAGTTATGAGAAAAATAATAAATTCGTGATTGGCTTAGAGGGGCAAATGCAAGATTTCTCTAAATACAGAAACTTCTTTGGGGAATCACTAAGCCTACAATCAGCTCAAAAAGTTGGGCTTGGAATCCAACTAGTGCCAGACTTCACTGACTTTGACAAGTTATTGAATCGATCAACCTACCGCATGGGCTTGGAATGGATGCGAACACCTTATTTAATAAATCAGACCACTATCAATGATATTGGCATCAACTTTGGTACTTCAATTCCTGTAAACAACCTTTCATTGGTGAACATGGCAATGAAGGTGGGAAAAAGAGGAACGGTGGATAATGGATTGATTCGGGAAGCCTATGTGAATTTCACCCTAGGTTTTTCACTCAATGACAATAGCTGGTTCTACAAACGAGTTTTCGAATAAAAAAAGTTAAATAATTATAACCCCAAAAGGGATTTACCTAGAGTCAATAACTGATTAAACCTGGACGATTATGAAAATTAAATCAACCCTACTTGTCTTCGGAGCCCTGCTCCTTACTGGTATCGCCCATGCTCAAGATGGCTGGAACTGGCCTGCTGATCCTGCTCAGGAAGCAAAGGCCCGTGAGTTCAATGCTGCCTACTTCGATTACATGAAGGCAGAGCAATTTGTGGAGGCAACCAAGCCTTTGAGTTGGTTGTTGGTGAATGTGCCAAATTTGAATGAGTCCATCTACATCCAAGGGGTGACTGTATACAAAGGTGCTGCCGATAAAACTGCTGATGCCGCTCAGAAGCGAGTATACCAAGATAGTGTGATGGCCATCTACAACAAAAGAGGTGAAATTTACAACAATCCTGCGAAGTGGATCGAGACCAAAGCCTATTATGGGTATTTGTTTTACAAAGCGGATAACTCCAAAATCCCTGCGGTAATCGCTGATTTTGAGAAAGCTGTGGAATTGAAAGGATCGCTAAACTTCCAATTTGTTCCTATGTATTTCGATTTGGTTGAGAGAAACTACTCCTTGAATAAGGCCTACAGCCCAGAGCAAGTATTGACTATCTTCGATAAGTCCAACAAGCTTTTGGATGCTGCTGCTGCTGCTGGCAAGGATGTGACCGATTCCAAGTCTACACTAGAGACCCTTTTGGTTAAAATGAAGTTGATTGACTGCGACTTTATTGAAAATACCTTAGGTCCAAAGTTGGCTGCGGATCCAACCAACGAAGAGCTTGCAGAGCAAATCTTTACCTACTCCTTGCAGTACAAGTGTATCTCGACCAAAGCCTTCTTGGCGGCGTTAGAATTTAAAGATTCCAAAGCGCCAACTTTCAAGACTTCACAGGTAAGAGGAATGCTTTACATGTCTGCAAACGACTTTGATAAGGCAGAGCCTGTGTTTGAAAAGGCCATGACTTTGGCCACTACACCTAAGGAAAAAGGTGAGACAATGATGGAATTGGCCAAAATCTATGCAAGAGCAGGCAAGAAATCTGCAGCAAGAACTGCCGCTCGTGAGGCAGCGGGTCTTGACTCAGAATTGTCTTCTTCAGCTTTTGGATTGATTGGTGATTTGTACATGTCTGCTTACAACGATTGTAGAGGTGGTGAAAGCCGTGCAAAAGATTATTCAGTCTTTATTGCAGCTTACAATGCCTACCAGAAAGCAGGAGACTCTAGAGGAATGGGTAGTGCAAGAGCACGATTCCCATCTAAGGAAGAGCTCTTCACAGAAGGGCTTTCTCTTGGCTCTTCTATAAGTACTGGTTGCTGGGTTGGGGAAACCGTTTCCCTTTCTACAAGAGACTAATTCTATAGCTACTATTTGGTCTAAAGGCAGCCCCCGGGCTGCCTTTATTCGTTTTATTCACGTCAACTTTCCTATTATCTTTGCAGGTGATGAACCGAGGTCTTCTTTTTTCTTTTTCACTAGTAGTCTTCCTATTTTCTTGCCGAGAGGGGGTAGACCCAGAGTCATTGGAGGTTTACGAAGGGCCCGTAAATTCCGCTCAAAACATTCATATACTACACAGTGACTCGGCTGTACTTCGGTCGGAGATTACAGCTCCTAAGCAATTGGAGTTTGCCAATGGAGATTTGGAGTTTCCAGAGGGTATTGACATCCAGTTTTTCAATTTGCGAGGACAACTGGAGACTACCATGCGTGCTGATAAGGGATACTTCCTCCGAGATCAAAACCTCTACAAGGGGGAAGGAAATGTACAAGTGAAAAATTTGCCTAAGGATCAACGGTTGCAAACAGAAGAATTGTTTTGGAACCAGGCTGAACGAAAAATATACACTGAGAAATTTGTGACTATCCAAGAGCGACAAACCCTCTTCAATGGAACAGGCATGGAAGCTGATGATGGGTTTTCGACTTACAAACTAAAAAAAGTGAGGGATAGCCGAACACTTTTACCTGGGGAAGGACTATGAAGTTACTGGACGCAATTCTTTTTTCTGTTGCCCTTGCACTCACCGTGGTGGGAATTCACCAAACAATGGTGAATGGGATTGGTTTTTCCTACTCCCTATTCATGTTTGCAGTGGGCCTCTTGTTCTGGTTTCAGTTGCGCAGAAATAAGGCTCGGGAAAGCAATAAATCTGAGACAAAAAAGCCAGTGAACAGTAAGAAGCCCCTCAAAAAGCGGTAATCATGGACAACTACGTGGTATATGTAGTGATTGCGTTGATTTTTTCTGCGTTTTTTTCAGGTATTGAAATCGCTTACATCTCTGCCAATAAACTTCAGATTGAGCTTCAAAAGAAGCAAGGGATGTGGAGCGGAAAAATACTCAGTAAATTTTTGGCTAGGCCAGGTCAGTTCATCGGAACCACGCTGATTGGAAATACGATCATGCTGGTGTTGTTCGGGACTTTCATGGCCTATTTGTTGGAACAGCCTTTGCGAAATTTATTTCCAGAGTCCTTCAACAAGGAAGCAGTAATTTTGATTTCTCAAATCGTTTTGTCCACCCTTTTGGTTCTGATTACTGGGGAATTTTTACCAAAAAGTCTGTTCGTGCTGAACCCCAATCGCATGCTTACTTTTTTTGCCTTACCCTTCTTGATTATTTATTCGGTCATGTATCCCATCGTATGGTTGGTTGTGGCCTTGTCCAAGGGGTTTATAACGCAGATATTACGCTTGGAATACAACGAGGAAAAGCCAGTATTTACGATCACCGACCTCAATTCCTTCATTAAGGATCAAATGGGTCAAAACCGGAATTCGGGTAAGGTGGAGGTGGACACCAAAATTTTTGACAACGCCATTGAATTTAAGACCGTGCGCGTTCGGGAGTGCATGATTCCCCGAACTGATATTGTAGCGGTAGAGGTGACAGATAGTATTGAAGATTTGAAACAAGTATTTGAAGAAAGTGGGCATTCCAAGGTAGTGGTCTACCGAGATTCCATAGATGAAGTGATTGGCTATTGCCATCAGTTGGAGTTATTCAAAAAGCCCAAATCCATCGAGGATATTCTTACTCCCATCATCATTTCTCCTGAATCTGCCTTAGCAAATGAACTGCTTATCCAATTTATCCAGGAGCGGAAAAGCCTTGCTTTGGTGGTTGATGAATTTGGTGGAACAAGTGGTCTCATCTCCATGGAAGATATCATTGAAGAGATTTTTGGAGAGATTGAAGACGAGTACGATAATGAGGCACTTACCGAACAATTAATTGGTGAACTGGAATTTTTGCTCAGTGCCCGATTAGAAATTGATTACCTCAATGAGAAATATGCGTGGAATTTACCGGAAGGGGATTTCGAAACGCTATCAGGATTTATCCTTTCCCAAACCGAAAATCTGCCCAATATAGGCGAAACCATCACCTACGGGAGGTTTACCTTTACCATTGTATCCAAGCAAGCACATCGAATTGAAACTGTTCGTCTGAAAATCAGCGACTCAGATAATTTCTAGGACTAGACATTGTTGGGGCTGAAATTTTGAATTTCCCCTTGAAACATCTTATTTTGCACCACTTTAAATAAAGCGAAGTAGCAACCATGGCGTTAATTAAGCAAATTAGACAACGAACAGGTCTCGCAATCGGCGTAATTGCTGGCGGGTTAATTTTATTTCTTTTGGGAGGGGATTTATTAAGCCCTAATTCTTCCCTTCTCAATACCAACCAAAACATCGTAGGTGAAATTGCAGGGGAAGAAATTACCCTTGAAGAATTTTCTCTCAAAGTGGAAGAGTTCAAGGCTTCTTTTCAGCAGCGAACTGGCAGAATCCCTGCAGAAGCAGAGATGGTATCTGTACGCGAGCAAGCTTGGCAAGCCCTGATTGTAGAGCGCGTGTTTGAAGAGGAATACGACAAGTTGGGATTAACCGTGTCTAGCCAAGAGCTAATTGACATGGTTCAAGGCAAAAACATTGTGCCTGAACTTCGTGCTCAATTGGTGAATCCACAAACTGGTGAGTTTGACAAGACACAACTCATTACCTTTTTGCAATCTCTTGAAACTGCAGATCCAGCACAGCAAGCAGCTTGGGCGCAGCAGGAAAAATTATTTGCTCAGGCAAGAAACCGTGTGAAGTACGACAATTTGCTTGCGACCACAGAATATGCCACTACAGCAGAGGCAAAGTTGGAGCACAAGTCAGCCAATACCATTGCAGATGCTTCCGTGCTTTTCCTTCCATACTATGTCATTCCTGATGGGGACATTAAGATTGAAGATGCTGAACTAGCAGCTTACCTTTCCAAAAATCAAGAGAAGTTTAAAGTAGGTAATTCCGCTAACCTAGAATACGTTTCCTTTAGTATTCAGCCTAGCGGAGAAGATTCTGCAGCTGTGATTTCTAGAATTACCGAACTAACTGCAGCATTAAAGACTTCGGTAGAAGACTCTGCTTATGTAAGCAAAAATTCAGAGATTCAGCAGCCTTTCCAGACCTATGCTCCTGGTGATCAGTTGCCAGTTTCGTTAACAACCAATGTTCCTCTTTTTGTAAAAGGAGAAACTTACGGTCCATTTATTACTGCGAATTCTTCCTATGTGTCTTACAAGGTAGCTGACCAGTACGAAGGCACTCCAAAAATGAGAGCATCCCACATTCTGTTTGGAACTGAAGGCATGGATGAGGCAGGAAAAGCGGCTGTAAAAACACAAGCTGAAACTGTCCTTGCTGAAATCAAAACTACTGGCAATTTCGTAGATGCTGCCAAACAATATGGTCAGGATGGTTCCGCACAAAACGGTGGAGATCTAGGCTGGTTTGCAAAAGCAGACTTTGTGGAGGCTTTTGCAAATGCCACTTATGCAGCCAATTCTAAAGGTCTACTTCCTAATTTGGTAGAAACAGAATATGGTTTCCACATCATTGAGGTCACTGAGCTACCTGTAACTTCTTACACGAAGTTGGCGGTATTGGAGCTTGAGTTAGTTGCTTCAGATATGACGCGTGACGAGGCCTTTAGAAATGCGGATGCCTTTGTGGCAGAAAGTGGTAACCGCGATGAGTTTACTGCAAACGCTACTGAAAAAGGATTCCGAATCATTCAGGCAAACAATGTGGATGCTACTTCCAGAAACTTGAACAACATCACGGATGCGAGACAGGTAATGATCTGGGCATTTAGCGAAGCTTCAGCAGGAGAAGTTTCCAAGGTATTTGAGTTGAACGACTCTTACCTTGTCGCTTCTTTGGTAAGCAAAAAAGAAGAAGGAGAAGCGAAATTAGAGGATGTGAAGGACCAAGTAAAACAGTTGGTACTGAACGATAAGAAAGCAGCCTTAATTCAAGAAAAATTGAAAGGTAAAACTACCTTAGAACAAATGAAGGCTGTATTCCCGGATGCTTCGATCAATGAAGTTCCAGGATTGCGCTTGAGTGATGCCGTAATTCCAGGTATTGGATTTGCTCCAAAAGCGATCGGAACCATCTTTGGAATGAAGGCTGCAGGTCAGTTTACTAAGCCTGTACAGGAAGATATTGGTGTCCTAGTGGCCAAAGTAAATAACCTGACTCCTGCTGCAGCTATCGGAGATTATACCTCCTACCAAGCGCAGTTGGCTCAAGGTGCTTCTCAGCGTGTGACCTACCAAATCATGATGGCGCTTCAAGAGCTTGCCAAAGTGAAGGATTACCGATACAAGTACTTCTAATCAAGAAGAAAGCTAAAGAAACCCATGTCTTATCGACATGGGTTTTTTTGTGCCACAATCTTCCTAGAAAGGATTAATTTTGGATATGAAATCGACCTTTGATCCCATCGCCTTCAAAGAAAAGTTAGAATCTTTCGGTACTTTTCCCATGCCTTACCTCTTTAAGTTTATCGTTCCATTCGGGAAGGAGGGGGAAATAGCTGCCATCTTCCCTGACGAAGAGGTGGTCCTGAAACCGAGTAGTGGTGGAAAGTATATCAGCACCACCATCCATAAGCAAGTGGAGAGCGCGGATCAGGTCCTTGGCTTATATGAGAAGGCAGCACGCATTGAAGGAGTAATTTCACTTTAAAGGACGCACTATGTGGATAGAAGAATCAAACCAGTTGAAAAAGAGCTTTACGTTTTCTGATTTTACGGAAGCCTTTGCATTCATGACACGGGTGGCATTTTTGGCGGAAGCCCATCAGCATCATCCCAATTGGTCCAATGTGTACAATCGCGTGGATATAGCGCTTACTACACACGATGCAGGAAATGTAGTGAC
>JBJOOF010000182.1:0-8596 GCA_046051425.1 Bacteroidota bacterium | reverse complement strand
TTGTTGTAAATTTCACCTCTTTTGTTGTAGATGGCCATCACACTATCTTGGTATACTCGCTTCTGCGCGGCATCTGCAGTTTTATCGGCAGCACCTTTGTATACAGTCACCCCTTGGATGTAGATGGACTCATTCAAATTTGGCACATTCACCAACAGCCAACTCAACGGCTTGGTTGCCTCCACAAATTGCTCTGCCTTCATGTAATCGAAGTAGGCAGCATTGAACTCACGGGCCTTTGCTTCCTGAGCAGGATCAGCAGGCCAGTTCCAGCCATCTTGAGCGTGGGCGATACCAGCAAGGAGCAGGGCTCCGAAGACAAGTAGGGTTGATTTAATTTTCATAATCGTCCAGGTTTAATCAGTTATTGACTCTAGGTAAATCCCTTTTGGGGTTATAATTGTTTAACTTTTTTTATTCAAAAACTCGTTTGTAGAACCAGCTATTGTCGTTGAGCGAAAAGCCTAGAGTGAAATTCACATAGGCTTCACGAATCAATCCATTATCCACCGTTCCTCTTCTTCCCACCTTCATTGCCATGTTCACCAATGAAAGGTTGTTTACAGGAATTGAAGTACCAAAGTTGATGCCAATATCATTGATAGTGGTCTGATTTATAAAATAAGGTGTTCGCATCCATTCCAAGCCCATGCGGTAGGTTGACCGATTCAACAACTTGTCAAAATCGGTAAAATCCGGAACGAATTGGACTCCAAGCCCAACTTTTTGGGCTGATTGTAGGCTTAGTGATTCTCCAAAGAAGTTTCTGTATTTAGAGAAATCTTGCATTTGACCCTCTAAGCCAATCACGAATTTATTATTTTTCTCATAACTCACCCCAAATCCGTAGCGACTTGGCAAGTAAATATTTCCTTTTTCGTTGTTTGCGATCAGATCCCCATCTGTTTTGGGACTGCTAGCTTGACCAATTGGCGCCAATTTTGCAAAGGCTGTTCCATTAACGTCCCCAAATGTCTGATAAATGGCGCCTAAGTGGAGATTACTTTTTTCTGAGGTCTTAAAAAAGTAGTGGGCGCCTAGCTTGAGCGCTACATCGGATACGCTTACCCGCTCGTAATACTCAGATGCTCTTCCTACTTCTACTCCCTTTTGATCAAATACAATCAATTGATTGGATCGGATGGAGGATCCAAACAAGTAGGAGCCATGCACCCCGATGCTTAAATTCTTGGCTAACAAGTACCCGAAATTCACGTAAGCCTCTGAAATACCCCCATCTCCTTCAAGGTTATTGTTGGCAATCAAAGGTGAGTTTGCAATGGGGCTATCCACTTTTAGGCGGTAATTGATACTTGAAATCTGTCCCAAACCCATGCCCGCTGTGAATTTACCCGTCTTGACAGGAAGAGACAATGCGATATAGGACAGTCCACCCCCATCTACTAAGGAGCTTTCGGTATCGTTGGCCACCGAGATTCGCTTGTAATTGAGGGAGGCTTGAAAATTAAAAATGGTATTGCGGGTGGTCAAAGCAGGATTGACAGTGTTCGCTCCCCAGCCTGTTCCAAAGCTGATCCCAAGGCCACCCATGCCTTGGTTTTGAACTTGACCTCCATAGTTAAATTCTCCTATGCCCAAAGCACTGTAGGTGGAGGAACTATTTTGACCGAAGCCTTCTGAAATTAGTAATAGGGTGCTGAGCACACCCAACGCTAGTTTACGCAACATGGTGGTTTAGAATACAATTTAGTCCAATGAGCACTAAATTTGGGACTACAAATATGTGGTCTTTTGCCAATGAATCAAAAGATTCTGCATCCCCACCACATAGATAAATAGATATTTCGGGAAAATTAACGCGATAGGCCTCAATAAATCCCTTCAATTCAAAATTTAAACCGGCCCAGACCCCAATTTTCAAGCAAGAATCTGTAGAAGTTCCTAGTAAGGAACCGGGGACAGATCCTAGTTCAATTTCCGGAAGACTTGCCGTAAAGACATGCATTGCTTTTGCCCGCATTTTTAGTCCCGGGCTAATTGCCCCTCCGCGGTACACACCCTTTTCGTCCACCAAGTCATAAGTCACACAGGTCCCCAAATCAATCGCCAAGGCCGCTTTTCGAGAAGCAAGGTGCCAAGCTCCTAGGGCTGCTGCCAAACGATCTAAACCCAAGCTAGCAGGGGTATCGTAGCCATTGACCAAGGGTATGGGGGTACTTGCGCTCAAAAATTCAACAGGAAAGGGAAACTTGGTTTCCAATTCAGCTTTTGGAAATCTCACCGAGCTGACCAAGCATTTTTGAAAGGTCAAACCAGACCAAACGGCGATTCCTTGCTCCAAATCATCGAAAATTGATTCATCAAGGAGTTCATCACCAGCAAATAGTGCCGACTTGATGCGGGAATTTCCAATGTCGATGACCAGATTTTTCATTTCTGGGGTAAATTAGGCATTAATAAAAAGACGATATTTAGGAGTCGCTAAATTCAAGTGGATTCTTGCGCTGACTTAACAATCTTTAACCCATGCACCCAGAACGATACACCTTGATCGGACTCATGTCAGGCACCTCCGGAGATGGATTGGATCTGGCCCATTGTCACTTTGAATGCCAGCAGGGAAAGTGGAGTTATGAAATCCTTCAAGCAGAAACTCTCCCTTTTCCGATTGAACTGGGCTCTGCTCTAGCCTCTAGCCACCTACTTTCTGGATTAGATTTGGCACTACTCGATGTGAACTTTGGCAAGTGGATGGGGGAGCAAGTGAAAAATTTCTGCCTCCAGCACCAGGTCAAACCCATGGCTGTGGCCTCGCATGGACATACCGTATTTCACCAACCTGAAAAAGGACTGAGCCTTCAGATAGGAAATGGATGGGCGTTGCACCAAGCCTCTGGAGAAAGGGTACTCGCTGACTTTCGCATGCTGGACGTGCAGCTAGGAGGTCAGGGCGCCCCCCTAGTACCCATAGGAGACCACCTTCTCTTTTCACCGGTTGATTTTTGCATCAATCTGGGCGGCATTTCCAACCTTTCCCTCGAAAAAAATGGGCAGCGAATTGCTTTTGATTGCAGCCCCTTCAACCTTTTGCTCAACCGAGAGGCAGCGAAACTCGGGAGTGCCTACGACCAAGATGGCGCATGGGCAAGAGCGGGGAATTTAAATGAGACACTCCTCGCACAATTAAACGCCCTCTCTTTTTATGGGATATCGGGGGCAAAATCGCTTGGCCGTGAATCCATCGATCAAAGTTTTATTCCCCTCTTGGATCAAAGCGGGCTATCGCCCAAAGATCAATTGTGCACCTTGGTAGAGCATTTTGCCATTCAAATCGCTGCATTGATTCGAACCCATTCCTCAAAGGATACCCCAAGCGTATTGCTTACAGGAGGCGGAGCCTACAACCGATACTTTGTGGAGCGATTGGACCAGCATCTGAATCAACAATGGGTTCAAGTAGAGGCCTCAAAGGAACTGGTGGAATTTAAGGAAGCATTAATTTTTGCCTTTCTAGGGGTATTGAAGTTACGCGGAGAGGCAAATGCACTCGCTTCGGTAACAGGCGCAACCCGAGATTCTTCAGGGGGAATAGTCTTCGGGTAAAAAATTAAATCTAGCCCTTGAAAGTCAAGCGGGACTGGGAAATATTTTTCTATTTTTGGGCTGAATTATAAACCCAAAGAACAATGCTTGACTTGCTCAAAAAATTTGAGAATAAATCCCCTGAAATCGTTTTTGAATGGAAAGACTCGGAAACCGAGGCTGAAGGATGGGTGGTCATCAACTCCCTTCGTGGTGGCGCAGCTGGAGGGGGTACCCGCATGCGGAAGGGATTGGACAAACGCGAAGTGGAGTCCCTGGCCAAGACCATGGAAGTGAAGTTTACCGTCTCAGGCCCTGCGATTGGAGGTGCCAAATCAGGAATCAACTTTGATCCAGCCGATCCACGAAAAGCTGGGGTGCTCCAGCGCTGGTACAAGGCAGTCATGCCGCTGCTCAAAAACTACTACGGAACAGGCGGGGATCTGAATGTGGATGAAATCCACGAAGTAATCCCCATCACCGAATCCTATGGGCTTTGGCATCCGCAAGAAGGGATTGTGAATGGACACTTTCAGGCCAATGAACCTCAAAAAATCAGAAAAATTGGGCAGCTCCGTCAAGGGGTGTCCAAGGTGCTTGAAGATCCCAAATTCACGCCCAATGGAACTAAGAAATACACCGTAGCAGACATGATCACGGGCTATGGGGTCGCAGAAGCCGTGAAGCATTATTATGCGCTTTGGGGAGGTCAGCTCGCAGGAAAGCGAGCGGTCATCCAAGGTTGGGGCAATGTGGGCGCGGCAGCAGCCTGCTTCTTAGCGGTAGAAGGGGTGAAAATCGTGGGGATTATTGACCGAATGGGAGGCCTTATCCGAGAGGAAGGGTTCAGTTTGGATGAAATCCGTGAACTATTTTTAAAGCGAGAAGGCAATCAACTTATCGCAAATGAGCTGCTTCCATTTGAGGAAGTAAATGGCCGGATTTGGGATTTGAAAAGTGAGATTTTTATTCCTGCAGCTGCGTCCCGACTAATTACCCAAGAGCAGGTGGAGCGCATGGTAGCGGCGGGCTTGGAGGTCATCTCTTGTGGCGCGAATGTGCCCTTTGCAGATCCAGAAATATTCGTGGGCCCTACAGGTGTATGGGCGGATGAGCAGGTGGCTGTTATCCCGGACTTCATCGCCAACTGTGGCATGGCTCGCGTATTTGCCTATTTAATGAGTGAAGGAGCAGAAGTGACCGACCAAGCAATTTTTGCCGATGTGAGCCATACCATCTTAAATGCTCTTCAGCAGTCGCATGCCAAAAATCAAGGGAGAACAAAACTATCCCAAACCTCCTATGAAATAGCTCTAGCGCAGCTCATGTAAAAAATAGGAGTTGTAGCGATCGGAACGAATATTTTGAGCTCTAGTTCAATTCTAGTTCTTGAGAACCCTCTTTTTCTTTTCGGGAAATTTTCCTCCAATCGATAGTATTGAGGTAAATTCTTCGCGTTTGGTTAGGAAAATTAGCATTTTGAGACTAGAATCGCTTATTAGAAAGATTCAACCCCTAGATTAAACCTAATTCATCACCAAAAAACCCAGAAAAATGGAGTTATTAATTATCATCATCTTTGTGGTCGGCTACCTAGCCATCGCGCTAGAGCACCCCATCAAGATCAACAAAACTGCCTCTGCCTTGCTGACCGCGGTAATTTGTTGGACCATTTTTACCGTTTCAGGATCTCCAGAAACCTTATTAACAAGTGAGCGTTACCTTCATTTTATCCATGAACTTGGAGAAAAGGCAGCTACCTTAAGTGCAGGAGAATTGCACCTGGAATATGTGGTAGAACAACTGGGTCACCACCTCAATGAAATTGCGCAAATCCTATTCTTCTTGATGGGAGCCATGACCATTGTAGAATTGGTAGATGCGCACCATGGATTCAAATTCATCACGGACCGCATCAAAACCAAAAATCCAATTGTACTCCTTTGGGTGGTTTGTCTTGTGGCGTTCTTCCTATCCTCTGTTTTGGACAACCTGACGACCACCATCGTGATGGTGTCCTTGATTCGGAAATTGATTCCAGACAAGGAGATGCGTCTTTTCTTTGCCGGAATTATCGTGATTGCGGCCAACGCCGGTGGAGCTTGGTCTCCCATTGGAGACGTGACAACGACCATGCTTTGGATTGGTGGCCAAATTTCTGCCGCTTCCATCATGAAGAGTCTCTTCATTCCTAGCATTGTCTGTGCAGTAGTTCCTTTGTTGTTCCTCACCTTTACAATGAAAGGTACATTGGGAGAATTCAAAGAAGATGCCAACGCATCCGCTTCTAGTATTAAATCTGGAAACTTGATGTTGATTCTTGGTGTTGGAGCCTTGATTTCCGTTCCCATTTTCAAAACCGTGACTCACCTCCCTCCATACATGGGCATGCTTCTTGGCCTAGGTGTTCTTTGGGTAGTATCTGAATTAATCAATCCAGATATGGACGAGTCTTTGCGTAAGAATTATACTGCCACTCATGCCCTCGCTAAAATCGATATGCCAAGCGTCTTGTTCTTCTTGGGTATTTTGCTTGCTGTAGGGGCACTGCAGTCTATGGGTACCTTGGCCAACTTTGCCGGCTACCTCAACACTACTTTTGGTGACAATCGAATCATCATCACCCTGATTGGCCTCTTGTCTGCCGTAGTAGATAATGTGCCTTTGGTAGCGGCAAGTATGGGCATGTACAGTCTGGAAACCTACCCAATGGATGATTTTATCTGGACTTACTTGGCCTATTGCGCCGGTACAGGAGGAAGTATCCTAATCATTGGTTCTGCTGCAGGTGTAGCTGCCATGGGCATGGAGAAAATCGAATTCGGATGGTACCTCAAGCGTATTTCTTTGCTTGCAGCGCTTGGTTACTTTGCTGGTGCCGGGGTATACTTACTCATGGAGCAACTTTAAGAATCGAATAGCTAAAAATGAAAAGGGAGGGTAGCCTCCCTTTTTTTGTTTATGCTAGTTCCTGTTTACGAAAGCAGGTATCCAAATGGTCGTTGATCAGTCCCGTGGCCTGCAGGTGTGCATAGAGAACGGTGCTCCCCAAAAACTTGAATCCTCGCCGCTTCATGTCCTTGGCCAACAGATCCGATTCGAGGGAGGTCGCAGGATAAGGGGCTCCTGGTGAGATTTTATTTTGAATGGGCTTTCCCCCAACAAAGCCCCAGATGTAATTCGTGAAGGTTCCAAACTCCGCTTGAACCTCCTGAAAGCGTTGCGCATTGTTGATCGCCGCGCGAATCTTCAAGGCATTTCGGACAATCCCCTTGTCCTGAAGCAACTCCTGTACGTAGGACTCGGGAAATTGGGCCACTTGCAGGTAATCAAAGTCTGCAAAAGCCTTTCGGTATCCTTCCCTTTTTTTGAGAATAGTCGCCCAGCTGAGACCTGCTTGGGCACTTTCCAATACTAAAAATTCAAAATGTATTCGGTCCTCATAGACCGGTACTCCCCACTCTTGATCGTGGTAGGCGATGTATTCTGGGAATCCCAAGCACCAGGGACAGCGTGATTTTTGCGAAGTATCCATGGGCCAAACCTCCACATTTTAGCAGCAACAAGCAAGCGAGAAATCATTCAAAAGGAAATCAACAAAAGTAAAAAAGGGGCTGAAGCGCCCGATTACTTGTTCCAGATGCTCCAAGCCGCCTCGGCCTGCAATTCGAGCATGTCTTGCCCATTTTTAGCAGTACCCCCGCGAGAAATACATTCCTGCATCAGCCGAGTGATGGGAGGATTGTATACCAAATCATAGACTCGATGCGCGGAATGGAACTGCTCTAAAGGTAAATCCGGGAGTTCCTCCACGTTTGGATAGGTACCTACTGGGCTGGTGTTGATGATTAAGGGATGGGAAGCCAGCCACTCAGGCTGCTCCTTCAGTTTGGCATAGGTCAACTGACCCTCACTGGAGTTCCTAGAAACGATGTGGTAGGACACCTGGAGGTCTCGAAGGGCTTGCTGCACGGCCTTGGAAGCCCCGCCTGTACCCAACACAAGGGCATTGGGAATCTCCCTACCTAGCCAGGACTGCAGGGACTGCTTAAATCCCAAATAGTCCGTATTAAAGCCGATCTTTTTTCCGTCTCGGATACGGATGCAATTGACTGCGCCGATTTGTGCACAAGCGGGATCCAGCGCATCGAGATAGGGAATTACTTGCTCCTTGTAAGGAATGGTCACCGAAAGGCCTTCCAGGCTAGACTCTCGATCCAGGAGATGGGGGAATTCTGCAATGCTTTCTATCGGGTACAGCTCAAACTGGCAGCCTTGGATTCCTTCGCGATCAAACTTTTCCGTAAAGTATTTTTTGGAAAAAGAATGCCCCAAAGGATATCCAATCAAGCCAAATTTTCTCATCCTTGCTGCAGTTTACTTGCAAGCCACTCAATAAAAATGACGAGCCCAATTCCAAAAAAGAAGGCGCCAATGGCCCATCCCAGTTGAGGTTCAAGACCGACTTGGGTCAAATACTCCCCAGGCAGAATGTTTTCTGTGAGGAAAGGGACTTGTTCTCCACTGGAGGAAGTTCTCCAGGAAGTCACAAGCTTCCAAGGCCACAGTTCATTGACCGAACCCAGCATAAATCCAGAAAGTAAGCCGATGGTGGCTGTATGAAATTTCCTTAGCAAGTAGGACACCACTCTGCTGAAGGATAGAATTCCGACCAGACAGCCTGAAGCAAAAAGGGCAAGTGTAAGGATGTCCTTATCCAATACTGCCTGAAGGATGCGCTCGTATTGGCCTAGAATCAACAGGATAAAACTCCCACTGATTCCGGGCAAAATCATGGCGCAAATGGCGATGGCTCCTGCCACAAACGTAAACCAGTAGTCATTCGGAGTAGTGGTTGGAGGCAAATTGGTCACCCACCAGGCAAAGGCTGTGCCTGCTGCAATGGCTAAAACAACGCCCAAATTCCATTTCTTAATTTCTTTTAAAATCAGAAAGGCACTCACCAAAATCAGTCCACTAAAGAAAGACCATAAAGGAATGGGATGCTCATCCATCAAGTAGGTAATCACGCGAGAAAGGGCGAAAATGCTGG
>JBJOOF010000181.1:0-9445 GCA_046051425.1 Bacteroidota bacterium | reverse complement strand
TAATGCAACATTTCCTGATGGATATCTGGGCTGGTGCATTGCTAGGAATTTTTTCTAGTTTGGTAAGCTACATTCTTGTTTTAAAGTTTTTCTCGAAAAAAGCGTATCAAAAAAGTATTATTCAGAACCTCAAGCCTAAACCTTCCTTTTGAAATCTAGTCAAAGGGAGAGTAAAAAAAATGACTTATTCCGATTTCGCTCAAGTTCAAACCTATGAAAAGTACTAGTTCATCCTGCACCCTCGCAGTCTTCTTTTTCATTTTCTTTTTCTCCATTTCCACCTTCGTCCAAGCTCAAGCTCCAATTCCTCCCCTTCCTATGGAATTGATGTTTGGCAATGATCGCTTGGATTTCCAGATGGTGGTCAAACGAAATTTCACCCCACAAAGCAAGTTTAGCGTATTGGCAATTGCAGCCTTCTCGGAAAATTACGGGAAAGAAAAACAGTTGGGTGATGCCATAGTCATCCCCTTTCAAATAAACTATGCATTAGGGAAATCTGGCCTTTCACTTGTAGCAGGTGGAGAAGCCAATTCAGTGGCAGGATTTGGAACCTCCCTTGGACTATCGCATAGCAAGGCTTCTAAAGAGATTCTAGCCATCAGCGTACTTTCCTATCAATTGAGTAGCGCTCAGAATTTAAAGTTTTTTGGACTGTACGAGTACAAACCTGCACTTACCGAAAAATTGTCAATTTACAGTCGTCTGCAACTCACCTACAATCAGGGTATGGCAGCAGGCTTTCACAACAGAAGCTTTCTCTACCTTCGTGCGGGTTTGAAAAAAGGCCCATTTGGCTTTGGATTAGGTGCCAACTTTGATGCTTATGGACCATCTAAAGTTGCACGGGAGAATTATGGCGTCTTTACCAGATGGGAATTTTAATTATCCAAGGCTAGTAAACTCGTAATTACCCCTCCGAAAGTGGACAATGGAGGGAATAGGCGTTCGATTACGAACAGCCTATTTTCTTAAGTAGGCCCAAATTAGGCTAAAAAAGGGCTTTTTTTTATTGGTCTATTTTTGGCTAGTCAAAATTAAACTACGCACTTCTATGAAAGCTATCTACTATTTTCTCGCCCTTCCCCTACTCCTTCTTTCCTTCTCCTGTGATGAAAGAAATTCCTTTAGTTCAGGCAACGAAATAAAAGAGAAAAAAGCACTTACTGGAGTCACACGATTGGAAGTAGATGGTGTCTTTAATTTGACTATTTCCCAATCCAATGAAGAATCCATAGAGGTAGAAGGAGATGAAGCCATGGTAAACAAGCTTTTGATTGACCAGGATGGTGAATTACTTAGCCTTAAAATGGAGGATGAAGGCGATGATGTTTTTTTTGAAGACAACAACCTTAAAATCCATATCACGATAAAAGACTTGAAAGAGTTCAACTACGAGGGTGTGGGCAATGTAAAAACGAATGGCTTGTTCAAAGTGGCAGACCTAAGGTTGTTAGGCAATGGAGTAGGAAACCTCGAGTTGGAATTGGATGCCCAAGAAATCGATGCAGATTTTGATATGGTCGGAAATATCAAACTTCGAGGAAAAGCTAATCGTGCAATTTTTATCAACAATGGAATTGGAAACTTGGACGCATCCGAACTGATTGTTCAGAATATGGATGTAAACAGTTCGGGCATTGGCAAAGTGGAAGTGAATTGCGTAGGGGATCTATCCTTAGTGGTTGATGGGATTGGAAAAGTTAGCTACACCGGGAATCCACGAGTGATTAAAAAAGAAGTGACTGGGATTGGGAAAGTCGAAGAAAATTAATTTTGTAGGTCTACTCTCTGTCCAAAACTAGGTCAAGCCTCCTCTTTCATTTTGATTTTTCCAATAATAACTTGATTTTAGGGCAATGGCTTCACCCAATGCGCTAGATTCAGTACAACTCAATTTTTCTCCAGACAACTTGCTTGGGCTCAATATCGCACTTGCAATCATCATGTATGGAGTAGCCTTGGAGTTGAAATGGGCAGATTTTCAATACCTTGTCCAAAACCCAAAAGGGTTTGTAATCGGAATAGTTTCCCAATTTTTTGTGCTTCCATTCCTTACTTGGGTATTAATCCTACTCCTCAATCCCCCACCTAGTATCGCCTTGGGCATGTTTCTCGTAGCGGCTTGCCCAGGTGGAAATGTCTCTAATTTTTTGACCAGCCTTGCTAAAGGAAATGTGGCACTTTCAGTCAGTTTAACTGCCGTATCGAGTGTTGCAGCGATCTTTCTTACTCCCTTCAATTTTTCCTTTTGGGCCGGTAACTATGCTCCCACCGCCCAACTCCTACAAGAAGTTCAACTCGACACGCTAGAAGTCTTCTTGACCATAGGACTGATCTTAGGCATACCCTTGATCCTTGGGATTTTGACCACCTCCAAATTTCCCGAGTTATCCAAAAAGTTAGCGAAGGCTATCAAACCACTCAGCTTAGTCATATTTGGAGCTTTGGTGCTTCTTGCCCTTCTTGGCAATTACGAACTATTTAAAACCTACATCGGCGCCATCTTCCTTTGGGTGCTGGCACATAACTTCATTGGTTTAGGTGGAGGCTACCTGGCGGCTAAACTCGCCCGATTGCCTTTCAAAGATGTAAAAACCATAACCATCGAAACAGGTATTCAAAATTCAGGTCTTGGACTGGTCCTCATATTCAGTTTCTTCGCTGGACTAGGTGGCATGGCATTGATTACCGCTTGGTGGGGAATTTGGCACCTAATTTCTGGAATCATCTTGGCCAGTATCTGGAAAAAGTACGCATGAGAAGGTTGCTTTACACAGTTTTGCGATTTTTACTAAAAATAGGTTTGCATATCTATTACAAAAAAATCGTGGTGGAAGGACTGGAAAACATCCCCAAAAATCAACCCCTTATTTTAGTAGGCAACCACCAAAATGCGCTAATTGATCCCTTGTTGGTTGCAACCCATATTTCGATTCGACCCTATTTTTTGACACGCGCAGCCGTATTTAAAAATCCAGTAGCAGCGTATTTATTGAACCTCATTCAAATGCTACCTGTCTATCGTGTTTTGGATGGTTTTTCCACCATTCCTCAAAACCAACGGACTTTTCAAAAAACAAATCAAGTCCTACAGCAAAATGGATCCGTTTTGATTTTTGCCGAAGGCAACCATAGTTTGGTGCGAAACATTCGCCCGCTTAGCAAGGGGTTTACCCGAATGGCTTACGGAGCCTTAGCAGAGTGTCCAGAACTCAATCCTATGGTGATCCCTGTAGGCATTCAATACAGCGCTCACAAAAGATCCGCTGGGATGGTACGAATCACCATAGGCAAAAGCATTCCGGTAGACCCAGATCCTACTCAGGCTCTCAAACTTACCAAAAAAGTGGGGCAGGCCTTGAAAACCTTGGTAGTAGATATTCCAGATGCGGACTATCCCGAAACCTTGGAAAATCTCCTTTCCAATCAAGTCGATGTTACCAGCAAGCATGAGGTAGACCTTTTTCTTTCTGGAAAGCCTACTACTTATCAGGTGAAATCTTTTGGGTCACTTCGAAACAAACTGATGAAGATTTTCCACCTTCCCCTGTACTGGATTTGGTTGTTTGGCATCGCTCGCAAGATGGAAGATGAAGTGTTTACCAGTACCTGGAAGTTTTTAATTGGGTTTGTGTTGGCACCGATTTATTACTTCTTGATCGTCCTATGCTGCTTCCATCCGGAATACGGAGCCTGGGCCATTTCATTTTTGCTAATGGCTTGGATCAGCCTTTGGGCAAATGAAAATTCTCAGGAATAGTCCCTTGCAAGCAAAAATTTGGGTGGACTTTTTTACCTTTGACGCAAGATTTAACCCAAATACAGCCCATGACTGAAGACTTTCTCCCCATCAATGGTACCGATTATGTGGAACTCTACGTTGGCAATGCCAAGCAGAGCGCTCTCTACTACCAGTATGCCTTCGGATTTGAATTGATTGCCTACGCTGGACCCGAGACCGGAATGAAGGATCGGGCTTCTTACGTGCTCAAGCAAGAAAAAATCCGTTTGGTACTCACCACTCCCCTTACTGCTAATCATCCCATCAACGACCACATCCGTCAGCATGGCGACGGGGTCAAGGTATTGGCACTTTGGGTCGATGATGCGGAAAAGTCCTGGAAAGAAACTACAAGCCGAGGAGCAGTGTCAGTTGAGGAACCAAAAACGCTTCAAGACGAGAATGGAGAAGTTCGGGTAGCAAGTATCCAAACCTACGGCGATACCATTCACACCTTCGTTGAACGCAAAAACTACCAAGGAGTCTTCCTACCAGGCTATAAACCACGAAAAAGCACCTATCCTGCCCAATCCATCGGATTGAAATACATTGACCACTGCGTGGGAAATGTGGAGCTAGGCGAAATGAATCGATGGGTCAACTTTTACGAGGAGGTCATGGGATTCAAGTTGCTCCTAACCTTTGACGACAAAGACATCTCCACGGAGTACTCTGCCTTGATGTCCAAGGTGGTGTCCAATGGCAATGGATACATCAAATTTCCTATCAATGAACCCGCAGAAGGAAAGAAAAAATCTCAAATCGAAGAGTATCTAGATTTCTACGGCGGACCTGGTGTGCAGCATATTGCCATAGCTACCTACGACATCATCCATACAGTTGGAGAGTTGAGAAAAAGAGGTGTTGAATTTTTGGAGGTTCCTAGTTCCTACTACGATGACCTACTGGATCGTGTAGGGAAAATCGACGAAGACCTACAGCCACTCAAAGATCTCAACATCCTAGTAGATCGAGATGAGGAAGGCTACCTGCTTCAAATTTTCACCAAACCCGTTCAAGATAGACCAACGCTATTCTTTGAAATCATCCAACGCAAAGGAGCCACTTCTTTCGGAAAAGGAAATTTCAAAGCCTTGTTTGAATCCATCGAACGGGAGCAACAATTGAGAGGAAACTTATAAATCCTATTTGGATCAATGAAATGGGCCATTTTGATTCATGGCAACTCCTGACATTTTTCCTAACTTGTAGTACTAACCTAATTTTTATATTCCATGAGTTCCATTGATTCTTCGATTTTAAAAAAGGCAGAAAGCTGGTTGGCCAGTTCCATTGACGAGGCCAGCAAGACGAGCATCAGGCAATTGATTGCTACGAATCCTACCGAATTGGTGGATTCCTTTTACCAAGATCTCGAATTCGGTACTGGCGGATTGCGCGGACTGATGGGTGTGGGTACCAATCGAATGAATGTCTACACTGTAGCCATGGCTACCCAAGGACTGGCTAATTACCTAATCGCCTGCTTTCCGGGTGAAAAAATTAAGGTAGCCATTACCCACGACAGCAGAATCAACAATACACTCTTTGCAATGACCACCGCGGATGTATTTACTGCAAATGGCATTGAGGTGATGTACTTTAGAGAGATGCGCCCTACTCCCATGCTTTCTTTTGCGGTTAGACACTTTGGTTGCAAGTCTGGGGTCATGATTACCGCTTCACACAATCCCAAAGAATACAACGGTTACAAGGCCTATTGGGAAGATGGTGCACAGGTAGTAGCCCCACACGATACCAACATCATCAAAGAGGTACAAAAGATCACTTCTTTTGAGCAAGTCAACTGGAACAAGCAGGATCACCTCATCCATTACATTGAAGAAGATTTTGATGCCATTTACCTGGAAAAGGTAAAGGAATTAAGCCTTTCGAAGGAAGCAATTCAGGCTCAAAAGTCCATGCCTATTGTCTTTTCTCCCATCCATGGCGCCTCCGGCAAAATGGTTCCTGCTGCGCTAAAGGCCTTTGGATTTGAAAATATCCAAGTGGTCAAAGAGCAAGCCGAACCTGATGGAAATTTCCCAACAGTAATTTATCCCAATCCAGAAGAACCCGAAGCGCTTACACTAGCCGTAGCCTTGGGTAAAAAGACAGGGGCAGCCCTTGTCCTTGCCTGTGATCCGGATGGAGATCGCTATGCTGCCGTAGTGCCTAATGAAGCCGGTGAGTATGAATTGCTCAATGGAAATCAAACAGGCACCCTGCTTGTCTATTACCTGCTCTCACGAAAGAAAGAGTTGGGTCTGTTGACCGGGAAAGACTTTATGGTGAATACCATCGTCACGACCGAACTGATCAATAAAATAGCGGAAGGTTTCGGAATACCTTGTTACAATGTCCTTACTGGATTTAAGAATATCGCTTCCATCATCCTTCAAAAAGAAGGCAAAGAAAAGTTCCTTGCAGGTGGAGAAGAATCATTTGGTTTCTTGGTAGGTGACTTCGTTCGTGATAAGGATGGGGTGAGCGCCTGTGCTCTCGTGGCGGAAGCAGTAGCCTACTACAAAACTCAGGGCAAAAATGTGTTTGCCGTATTGGCAGAAGTGTACCAGCAATTTGGATTTTACAAGGAAGCCCTCATTTCCGTAACTAAGAAAGGAAAAGACGGTGCGGAGCAGATTCAACACTTGATGAACCAGTTCCGAACCAATCCACCACTAGAGATGAATGGATCTGCTGTAGAGAAGATTTACGATGTAAAGAACGCGAGCATCCACTATCCAAAAACTCAAAAAGTGGAAGTTTTGGACCTGGATAAGTCCAACGTAATGCAATTCTACTTAGCGGATGGAAGCAAGATTTCTGCACGTCCTTCCGGAACTGAACCCAAAATAAAGTACTATTTTTCAGTCAACACAAGTCTATCAAATACAAGTGATTACAGGAAAATAGAGAAAGTATTACTTGAAAAATTAGAAGGCTTAAAAACCTACTTCAGTTAAGCAAAAAAGGCCCCGCATAAACGGGGCCTTTTTTGGTTTTGGAGAGCATCTAGGTTTACTCTTCTCCTACGTGGAGCAATGCATCGCCTACATTCACCACTGGATTATTATTTACCCCGATCAAGTGTCCGGTGGTCGTGGCTTTGATTGGAACTACTACCTGTCCGTAGGGATCAGATATGGAGGCCAAGACCTCCCCTTTTCGTACAAAATCCCCGAGTTGAGCTACACAGGAAAATATCCCCGAAGCCTTGGCTCGGATCCAAGTACTCTCTTTTAACACGAGGGTGCTTTGGAGGACTTGAGGGGAATGGATCATTTCCAGATGGTGCAACAAGCGTTTGGTACCCGTAATCGCTTCTTCTATGGAATAAGAATCCAGTCGCATGGATTCACCCCCCTCGTAGACCAACAAGTGCTTTTTGTTTTTGTAGGCCGTCTTTCGGAAGGATTTATCGATGTGTTTGGAATGAACTACATAGTGCGTCCCGAAGGCTTTTGCAAGTTCAACCCCAATCTTATCCTTAAAATCTACCCGGATTTGCGGATGATTCGAAATCATGCGTCCTCCCGTATGGAAGTCAATTCCAAAATCAATATGAGGTAATATTTCCTCGCTAAGGATATGGGCAATTCGCGAAGCGAGGGAGCCCTTCTTACTTCCTGGAAAACTCCGATTTAAATCTCGGCCATCTGGAAAAGTGCGGCTATTGGATAGAAATCCGTAAATATTAACTACAGGAATGACAATGACTGCACCACGCTTTAGATCCAATTCTTGGTCAAAGGCTTCCAAGAGTTTCTTCGCCGTAGCAATCCCATTGATTTCATCCCCATGCACTCCCCCACTAATCAATACAACCGGACCTTCTTGGGGTGAAGAACGGATAAAAATGGGCAAATCAATGAGTGTATGGGTGGGAAGTTTAGCTATAGGGATTTTTATATTAGCTTTTTCCCCAGCGCGTACTTGTACTCCTTGAATGATTAATTCTTTCATAATTGAGGTGATCCTTCTGCTATTCCATTTCACAATGGCGCAAAAACTTCTTTACTTCGCAGAATAAGTTTTGGCCCATGAAGATACAAGAAAACATTTCTTTGAAACCCTTTACAACCTTTGGAATCGACAAAAAGGCCAAATTTTTTACTACTGTTGAGACTTTAGACGAATTAAAAGCCGCCTTACTTGCCGCAAAAGAAAAACATCTACAGGTATTCATCTTGGGTGGTGGAAGCAATATTTTGTTGACTCGAGATATAGATGGCCTAGTGATCAAACTCGAAATCAAAGGCATCAACCTAGTCAAAGAGGAAGGAGACCAACTCTGGGTGGAAGTAGGTGCTGGAGAAATGTGGCATGAATTGGTCCTGCACAGCATCGCACAGGATTGGGCAGGATTAGAAAACCTCTCCTTGATCCCGGGAACAGTGGGTGCATCTCCCATGCAAAACATCGGAGCCTACGGAGTGGAGATCAAAGACGTGTTTGATAGTTTGCAAGCCCTGCACAGGGAAACCTTGGAAATGCATTCCTTTGATGTAGAAGCATGTCGGTTTGGGTACCGAGAGAGTGTATTCAAACAAACCCTCAAAGATCAATACGTCATTACCTCAGTTACGTTTCGCCTGTCCAAGACGCCTAATTTTCACTTGGAATATGGAGCCATTCGAGAGGTATTAGCCGCCCATGGTATAGATCAGCCCAGCATTCGTGCCATCAGCGATGCCGTCATCCAAATTCGACAGTCCAAACTTCCAGATCCCAAAGAAATTGGAAATGCGGGTTCCTTTTTCAAAAACCCTACCATTCCAAACGCCCAGTTTGACGCGCTTAAAGCCTCCTATCCAAGCATTCCTGGTTATCCAAGTACAGAGGGAGTTAAGGTAGCCGCAGGTTGGCTAATCGAGCAGGCCGGATGGAAGGGCAAACGAATTGGCGACGTAGGTGTACACGCCAAGCAAGCCCTGGTATTGGTCAATTATGGGGATGGCACTGGAGAGGAAATAAAAAACCTATCCCAACAGATTCAGGCTTCGGTTCTTGAAAAATTCGGAATTCAACTACACCCTGAGGTCAACTTCATTTAAATCAGGTGATCGCTTACTTCAAGCGATTTGCTGTAGCGCTGCACATTCACGCCGAATTTGACCAAAAAGTCAACCCCCTCATCCGATCCTATTCCCTTGTATTCTGCATAGGAAAAGAGGTAGACCACCTTGGAAATCCCCATGGAAAAAATAATGCGAGCACAGGCCAAACAAGGTGCCAGGGTCACATACAAGGTAGATCCTTCCACGGAAGTATTGTTTTTTACAGCGTAGAGAATGGCATTTTGCTCTGCATGCAAAGCTAAGGAGCAGCTACCTTTGGAATCTCGTGCACAACCCTCAGCTGGAAATTCCACATCACAATTGTGCGTACCTGCGGGAGGACCATTGTAACCAATAGAAATGATTCGGGTATCCTTCGTCAATACGGCTCCCACATGCTTTTTAATACAATGGGATCGCTTGGCGAGGTTTACCGCCAATTCCATATAGATATCGTCAAAATCAGGTCTACTCATGGGTATAATTTGTCAAAAATAGCATTCATTGCGGTAGACCGAAACACATTCTTCAGAATCCTCGTATTTTTTTCATGAAAAAGATAAATTAACTTCACCTTTGGCAGGTAATCAAATGAAAGCTG
>JBJOOF010000180.1:0-5917 GCA_046051425.1 Bacteroidota bacterium | reverse complement strand
CGCGCTCCCTCCATCACCACAAAGGCATGCAAGATCGCTGGAAATACCGCCTGTATGCCTTCTGCCGCCCCTGCGGGAGATCCAGGTAGCGCCAAGACAAGTGTCTGAGAAATTTGCCCAGCAAGAGATCTGGAAAGCATCGCCGTAGGCATGCGCTGCTGCGCATAGGCCCGAATGGCCTCTTCTATACCAAGAATACGGCGATCCAAAAGCGGCTCCAAAGCCTCCGGCGTGCAGTCTCGAGGAGAAAGTCCCGTGCCCCCCGTGAAAATTAGGAGGTCGATCCCCTGCCCAACAAAAAAACGAGCTGCTTCCTGTATGGCCGACACCTCATCCGCGACGACGCGCTTGTCTACCACAGTAAGCCCACCCTCGAGCAGGAGTTCGCGGATGCGCTCCCCAGATCGATCTTCCCCCTTCCCAGCAGCCAGGCTGTCGGAACACACCACAATGGCAGCATTTCTAGGACTGCCTAGCGCAGCGTTTCGGTCGGACTTGCCTCCTTTTTTCTCGAGCAACTTGATTTGCTCGATGCTCACCCCCTTGTCAATGGGCTTGAGCATGTCATAGACTGTCAAGGCCACCACAGATGCCGCATGCATCGCTTCTACCTCCACGCCAGTCTTGTAAATGGTGTGGATCTCAACCTGAATCTGTATTTCTAATTCCCCCAATTCGTAGCGAACAGCCGTGAATTCAATCGGCAAGGGATGGCAATCCGGAATCATGTCTGCCGTACGCTTGGCCGCGAAAAGCCCAGCCACACGGGCACATTCGAGCACTTCTCCCTTGGGTACGGTGCGATTCCGAATGGCCAAAACCGTTTCTGGCTTGCTGACGCGCACGATGGCCTGGGCGATGGCTTTACGAAGGGTGTTCGATTTGTGGGTAATGGGCACCATGGGAGTCTGAATTGAAAAAGAAAGTTAGGAATCTTCTCCCATATCTTTTAGAAAAGGAACAACAAGTCTGGTAAGCGCCGCTAACGAAATTAGTCTTGACGGGATTTTTTACGTTCCTCCAGCAACTTTTTGGTGACTTCACTATTGGAACCAAAGGCTGGGTTTTTCTCCAATCGATCCAGATATGCGTCCAAATAGCCTTGGGAGATTTCTGCGCTATCCCCATACTGCTTGCGTAGCTCTTCTAACTTACGATGGAGTTCTGCCACCACAGGGGCATAGGTAGGGTCATCGTAAACATTGCGTAGCTCTTGGGGATCTTTGATGCGGTCGATCAGCTCCCATTCATCTACATCGTAATAGTAGTGCACCAATTTGTATTCTTCGGTCACGATGGCATAGTGCCGCTTCACCATGTGCACGGCGGGATATTCGTAGTAGTGGTAGTACACCGCATCACGAGTCCATTGCTCGGGTTTCCCAGTGAGTAAGGGAAGCAGCGACTCTCCTTGCATGTCTGCCGGTGCGGAGATACCCGCTGCATCCAAGAAGGTTTGGGCATAGTCGAGGTTTTGAACCATCTCGGTGCTTTTGCTACCTGGAGCAACTTTTCCTGGCCAAGCCACGAGCAGTGGTGTCTTGAAACTTTCATCGTAGACAAAGCGCTTGTCAAACCAGCCATGCTCTCCTAGGTAAAAGCCTTGATCCGAGGTATACACGATGATGGTGTTGTCCATCAGCTTGTTGGCTTCCAAGTAATCCAATACGCGCCCCACATTCTCGTCTACGGCACGGATGGTGCCCAAGTAATCCTGCATGTAGCGTTGGTAGCGCCACTGCATCTTTTCCTTGTCATCCATGCTTGGGTAGGATTCTTTTAAATCAGCATTTACCTGATCGTAGGACCGAGTCCAGTTGGCAAGCTGCGCTGGAGTCAATCTCCCCACCTCGCGGGAAAAGGCTAGCGTGTCCCAATTGGATGTTCCGGGGATACCGAGTTCCCGCATCACGGATGGGTAAATCTTGGAATCTCCAGACCAGTTCATGTGCTTCAGCAGGTTCATCTCGGCTTCCTTGGCCGCACGACCTCTACCGGAATAATCATCAAAAAGCGTGGCCGGCTCGGGGAAGGTGCGCTGGGTAAATTCTTCCAAGTGCCGCTCGGCAGGGAGCCATTCCCGATGGGGGGCCTTGTGTAGGTAAAATAAAAGGAATGGATCAGATGGGTTTCGTTCCTCCTTGAGCCAGTCCAAGGTCATGTCGGTGATGATGTCGGTGACATAGCCTTCTACGCGGATGGTGCCCTCGTTTTTGGTGATAAAGTCTGGGTTGTAGTAGGAACCTTGCCCTGGCAAGATTTTGTATTGGTCAAAGCCTTTGGGGGCATTGCCGAAGTGGAGCTTGCCAAACATGGCCGTCTGGTAGCCGGCCTGCTGAAAGAGTTGGGGAAAGGTGACATTGGTGGTGTCGAAGGGGAAATCGTTGTCGATTTTACCGTTGAGGTGGGAGTGCTTGCCGGTGAGGATGGTGGCACGGCTTGGCGCGCAGATGGAGTTGGTGACCGTGGCATTGGTAAAGAGCATGCCCATCTTTGCAATGCGGTCGATGTTGGGGGTCTCGATGAGTCGATTGCTGTAGGCCGAAATGGCTTGGTAGGCATGGTCATCGGACATGATAAAGACGATGTTGGGCCTCTTGGTGGTGGGGGCTTGGATTGACTGGCCCCAAGCAGAACTGCTGAGGATGAAAAGTGTGAGGGTGAGGGTGAGGATAGGAAAAATTTTCATAGGCACCTAAATTCTTGAATCGAAGTTTCCGAAGAATTGACGACTCCTTTGGAATACCCTCAACCTACAGAAAAAGAACTAAAAATCCGAAGTAAAAAATAGTTCACGCAGATCTTAAAGGAAAAATAACGCTGATTTATCCTTGGGCAAAACCAAAAAATCTGCGGGTCCGCCGCGGCGGTTTTTTTTTGCGCGCAAAGACGCAGAGGCGCAAAGAGGATTCCTTTGTGGCTTGGCGCCTTTGCGCGAGTTATTTCTTTTTTTTCTTTTCGTCCGCCGCGGCGGACAAGACGCAAAGGGGAATCGAAAGCAGCCTTTTGCGGCCTGCCTGCGGAAGGCAGGCTTAGCGCGAAAAACCCTTTTGCTACCGGCAAAAAATCCCCCTAACCCCCTTATAAGGGGGAGTTGCATCCCTAGGATTCCCAGCCATTAAATAAAAAGTAAAATTTTGGGCGTTAAATATCTCTTTGGAGTCAGCTGGTCTAAATCCCCCTTTCAAAAGGGGGCGAGGGGGATTCTTTGCGCCTTGGCGTCTTTGCGTGACTATTTTTTTTCACGCAGATCAATTAAAAAAATACGTAGATTGATTGAGATGGCTTCCTTAAAACTTAAGCGCGGCAGTCAGGTAAAACGTACGCCCATCCGCAGGTAGGATCCCTGGACCCGGATAGCCTCCCGCTCGGCGGGTAAAGTAGCGTGCATCGGTCAAGTTATTTACTCCTGCTTTGACCGAATGCTGCTTCCAGAAATTCCAACTGGCAGAAAGATCCTGCACTTGGTAGGCAGGAATCAATCCCACCGTTGCCGCTGCATTGGGAGCAACCGTATTCGAAGCATCTGCATAAGCCTCCCCGATATCACTCAATTGCCAGGTCATGGAAAGGGTGTTGAAGCTGTAGGTTGCACCAAAGCGGTTGATTTTGCGCGGTGCATTTTCCACCCGATTTCCTTTCAGGTTGCGAATTTGAATCTGCCCATTGCTCACAGACGTCACTTCAAAATCCCCATAGGTAGCATCTACAAATGCCAGCGAAGCAAATAGGTGCAAATAACCTAGCCGGGATGATTCAAAGAGGGCAGTGATGGGATCCACTTCCACATAGCCTTCAAACCCGCGGCTGATGGAGGTGCCCAGATTGGTGCGGTACTGCGCGATGCCACCCTTGGGTTGCAACTGGGCGATGCTACCGATCCGATCCGCATAGGTGAGGTGGAAGTAACCCAGATCAAACTGCAGCGCTGAGGTCCAGCTGCCTCGATACCCTAGATCAAAATTGTATCCTTTGGAATCCGTCAAATTCGGGTCGATAATATCGGTCGTCGCAGGTGGAGTCAGGTCTGAAATCAACACAGGACGGTAGGCTTGAGATAGGTTGGCATAGAACTCGGAGTTCTTGGTGATATGGTATTCTGCACCTGCACCAAACAAGGCAAAAGATCGGCTTCGCGTGATGGGTTCCAAGAGTTGCGGTACGCCATTCACTCGGTTGAGCTGCCCTTGCATCCTAGACTGGATCTGCTCCAAGCGAACCCCACCTGTCATCAGAAAGCGATCGCTGAGGCGAAAGACTTGCTCCACGAATGCCGCCAAATTCGTATTCGAAAAGTCCAGGTCTCGGGCAAAAGGTCCCGCGGCTACGCTATAATCCAGATCTAAACCACTGGTTCCTACCCCGAGCTGCTTTCGGTCAATGTGACCATTGAAGTAGCGAAGTCCACCTACGAGGGACTGCTCTCGGCCCCACAAATTATAGGAGGAACTGAAGCGAACCTCTGACCCATAAGTCGTGTAATAATCTCGGTCCACCTGACGGTTTCCTAGGTCATCCTCCAGATTGATCGGACGGACAAAACCCACACTATTGCGCTCGGCAAAGGTACCGAAGGCCTTCCAGCTGACTTTGGTCTTGGGGGAGATCAAGTACTCAGCAGTGACTGCAGGGATGTACCAAGGGGTACTAAACCAGTTGCGGCCTCGGGTACTTTGCTGGGGATCGGATTCAAACTGTGCATCTGTTAATCCTCCAGGCTGCTGCGTGTCTGCAGACATGGATGTCATCTCTAGACCCAATTTAAGGCGGTTGCTTGCGGCATAGTTCACCACAAGATGGGCGTGATTGGTGTTAAAAGCACCGTTTGCTCTCCAGCCATTCCCCATCCGCTTTTGGAAGTAAGCGGTGTAGCTCCATTTGCCCTCGGTGCCACCCAGGTAGTTGAAGGAACTGAAAAGCCCATTGCTGCCAACGGTATTGACTGTCTCGGCAGTGAAGCGGGTAGAGGGGTCTGGCTTCCGGAGTACAAAGTTCATCAAGCCCCCAAACTGCGATCCGTACTGCAAGGAAGAGGCTCCGCGCACAATCTCGATTTGCTCCACCACTTCCATCGGAGGGGTAAAATACGCCTCTGGGTAGCCCATGGGATCTGGTGTGATGTCGTAGCCGTTCATGCGCACGTTAAATTCCCAAGAGCGGTTGGGATTGAGTCCGCGACTGGCCACGCCGAGTTGGACGCCAGAACCGTCATTTTCCCAGATGCTGATGCCGGGTGTCTTTGCAAAAATCTGCCGGCTATTGTTCATGGCCAGGTTGGCATTCAACTCGCCGATGCGGATTACTTCGTTCTTTTTTCCCGCATTGATGCGGTAGTCTTCTACTTCCGGGAGGTGACCTTGTCCTAGGATTCCCCGGCTCGCGCTGATGCTAAACTCCCCGAGTTCAACAGCGGATTCCTGCAGCACAACCTCAATTTCTAGTTGGGTACCTGTCTCCAGAACCAAGTCCTTTTTGAAGGTTTGAAAGCCCACTTGACTGAACAACAACTGATAATTCCCTGCAGGGATATCCTTCAAGATGTAGTGGCCTGATTGATCGGATTGCACTCCCCTAACCGTACCCTCTAGGTACACGGAAACCCCAGGGAGGGGCTGTTTCTTTTCATCGACGATGGTCCCCAAAATGGAATTCTTCTGTGCAAAGCTGCTTGGAGATAGCAGCCAAAAAGCCAGCAAAAGGAAGAAAGTACCAAGGGATTTCATATTCTTATTTAGACCTATTAAAAATAGTGATACAAACATAAGCCCAAGAAAAATACGAGTCAATTTTTATTTAGACTTTTTCTAATTAAAGGTTTTTATGCAAAAAATTTAAGGGGAATTGCATGGGAGAGTGGCGGATTTGAGGAAAGAAAATCCAACCGAGAACTTGATTTTAATCATAGTTTAATGCCTTT
>JBJOOF010000179.1:0-7461 GCA_046051425.1 Bacteroidota bacterium | reverse complement strand
TCCCAATACTGCACCTGAGAGTCATGAAGGCCAGAAGTCACCAATAAATTAGGATAGGCCTTAGCAGTGACATTGTCGTACGGGGAATAGGAGAGCATGTAGTCGTAGAATTCCTTTTCCTTAGGATTGCCCCATTCCTGGAACTCACCTGTTGTTAATGGAATGCTTTCGTCCAGCATGGTGGTAACCACGTCCACAAAGGGGACATTGGCAACTACACCGTTAAATAAGTCTGGTCGCATGTTGATCACTGCGCCCATCAGCAATCCACCTGCACTGCCTCCCATGGCATAGAGGTGTGCAGGGGAGGTGTGTTTCTGCTGAACCAAGTGTTCGGCACAGGCGATAAAGTCGGTAAAGGTGTTTTTCTTTTTTAAGAGTTTTCCGTCTTCGTACCATACTCTGCCCAAGTCTTCTCCTCCTCTAATGTGAGCAATGGCAAATACAAAGCCCCGCTGAAGTAGGCTGAGACGATTGGAGGAGAAGTAAGCATCCATGCTGTATCCATAGGAGCCGTATGCATAAAGGAGCACTGGATTTTTTCCGGTTTTGGAAAAGGTAGATTTCTGGTAAACCAAGGAGATGGGAATAAGCACGCCATCTGCTGCTTTCGCCCAAATGCGCTCGGAATGGTAGGCATTGGGATCGTGTCCACCCACTACTTCTTGTTGCTTCAATAGGGTTTTGTGGCGAGTGACCATGTGGTAGTCGTAGATCGAACTGGGGGAGACAAGGGAATTGTAGCCAAACCGCAATACATCGGTATCAAACTCGGGATTGGTACCTACATAAGCCGTGTAGGTTTCATCTTCAAAAGCTAGGGAGTGCCCTTCATCCTTGCTCTCCCAGGTCTGGATGTGAATTTGCGTCAGTCCATTACTCCGTTCTTGCGTGACTAAGTACTTGGAAAATAGATCAAAATCCTCCAGCAATACCTCAGGGCGGTTTGGGATTACGTCGATCCAATTTTCTTTGCCAGGATTTGCTAAAGGAGTCTTGATCAATTTGAAATTTTGTGCTTGGTCATTCGTACGGATGTAGAAGTGGTCTCCATAGTGGTCCGCGGCATATTCCAAATGGGGAATTCGGGCTTGCAGGATTTGAGGGCTTGCGGTCGGCTGGTCTGCTGGGATAAATCGGACCTCGGAACTGATGGTGCTTTCCGAATGGATAAGGATGTATTTTTCTGATTTGGTTTTGTGGACCATACAGGAAAACTCGTCGTCCAATTCTTCATAGATCAGGAGGTCTTGGGTAGTTGGGGTTCCCAAAATGTGTTTGAAAATTTGGAAGGAGCGGAGCGTTTCTGTGTCCTGCTTGGAGTAAAAAACGCTTTGCTGGTCTGCTGCCCAGACAAAATTACCCGTTACCTCAGGGATCTGATCTTTTAAAATTTCTTGGGTTTCTAAGTTTTTGAAGTGGATCGTATAGATCCGTCTACCCACCTCATCGGCCGCAAAAGCAAGTAGTTGCTGGTTGGTGCTGCAAGTAGCCTGCCCAACTTGGTAATAACTTTTTCCTTCCGCAAGAATATTGACGTCCAGAATAATTTCCTCTTTCGCATCTAGACTCCCAAATTTCCGACAGTAAACTGGATATTCGCTTCCTTTTTCAAATCGTGAATACCAGAAATACCCAGACTTAAAGTAGGGTACACTTTCGTCTTGCTCTTTGATACGACCCTTCATTTCCTCGAAAAGTTGTTTTTGAAGGGTTTCCGTCGGTTTCATGACTTCCTTCAAATAACTGTTCTCTGCATTCAAGTAATCGATGACCTCTGGGTTTTCCCGGTCATTCATCCAGTAATAGGAATCCTGACGCTGGTGGCCATGAATTTCAAGAAGTTGCGGTTTTTTGGGTGCAAGAGGTGCAGACATAATCAAGTATTTTGGTTGCAAGGTTACTGAAATTTTAGAAATCTGATGGGGTTTTTATGGGGATTACTTCTGGATTTTGATTTCGTTTGGTGTCAGTAATCTTGAATAGTTTTATTGTTGAAAAAAAAGGCGAATTAAATCAAGAAATCGCGTAGTTTGAGTGAGCGGAATAAAGAATTCTGTCCCTTTCTTTTCAATTCATTTAAATCTACCGAGTATGTCTTTTTTTAAACAGTTTAAAGAATTCGCAGTCAAAGGCAATGTCCTTGACTTGGCAGTAGGGGTCATCATTGGCGCTGCCTTTGGTAAAATTGTTTCTTCCTTTATCAGCGATGTGGTGATGCCCCCCTTGGGATTGCTGGTGGGAGGCGTGGATGTGAAACACCTCAGTTTAGTTTTGAAGGAAGCGTCTGTAGATTCAACAGGGGCAGTGGTAGATGCTGTAACGCTGAATTACGGGATGTTTATTCAAAACGTGGTGGATTTTACCTTTATCGCTTTGGTGATTTTTGTGGCAATTAAGGGGATCAACAGGCTGAGAGGCAAAGATGAAGATTCTAATAAGGAGCCAGAGGCTAGCCCAACGGAAAAACTATTGGAAGAGATTCGAGATCTATTGAAAAAATAAAAGCTCCTTCAATCACGAAGGAGCTCTTTCTTATTCAAAGTTGGTTTAATTGCCTCTTCCCCGTCCGCGTTCGTATAGGTGTCGGTTAAAGTCTTTGGCTATGTTTTGAAGCAAAAGAAGCTGTTTGTAGGTCAGCACCTTTGCAGCCTCTGCAACAAAGATTTTCTCATCTTGAACCAATTTCTGCTGGATTTGCAGTTTTTGTTGGATTCGAGATTTGGCTTCTTCTTCAGTCATGCTTTCTACCCCTTTGCTGAGGTCTCCCATGGCACGCATGGAGGCATCTCTAGATTCGGTGAAGGAATTGAATAGGGGCCAGAATTTTTCGGCTTGCTCGGTCTTCAAACTAATCCGTGTGGTGATGTAGGCGATCCGAGCCGCTTGCAGGCGTTCTGGATCTACAGGTTGTCCATTGCGCTGCGCAAAAGCAAGACTTGATGCAGCCATAAAGAGTAGGAGTAAATAGATTTTTAGTGCTTTCATAGGGTTTAAAACCAAGTTTCTTCTTCGGTCCATAAGGGTGCTGTTTTTGCGTATTCTTCTTCAATAATTTGGTCCAATAGTGCATTAGGATCCTCGGAGAGGCTGAGTACATCCTCTGTGCTCCATTGCTCACTTTCTATATAGAGCAAGGCTTCCTCTTCAGGAGATACTAAAATGGGTTTGTCCTCGTAAAATCCACCTGCTTGCCATAGTCCCACACCAAGTAGGACCACTGCAGCCGCTGCCCAGCTCCAAGTGGGGATGGACTTTGGTCGTTTTGCTTTTGCTAGGATCTTTTCAGGTAGCTCCTCAAAGTAATTATCAGGAGTTTGAAAAGGTTTTAGTTTAGGAATCTGTGACATGCTATTCTTAGACTTAGTTTCTGTATAAGGGTTTATTCTTGGGTAAGTGCTTGTTCAATTTTTTTCACCGCATGGTGGTAACTGGCTTTGAGTGCTCCCACGCTGGTCCCAGTAATTTGAGATATTTCCTCGTAACTCAATTCTTCTTCGTATTTTAAATGAAAGACAAGCCGCTGTTTATCAGGTAGTTTTAATAAAGATTTTTGCAGTTTAACTTGAATCTCTTCTCCTGTCAACGAAGGACTCTGGTCCACATAAGCTTCCAATTTTTCTTGGTGATCATCCAAAGAAAAGAAGAAGCGCTTTTTCTTTTTTTCGAGAAAAGTCAGGGACTCGTTGGTAGCGATTCGGTAGAGCCAAGTAAAAAGGGTGGAATTTCCTTCAAATCGATCCAAGGCTTTGTAGGCTTTGATGAAGGTGTTTTGTGTCAGGTCATCCGCATCCTCATGAATCAGGACCATGCGCCGAATTACTTGATAAACTGGTTTTTGATAGGTTTCGATCAATTGCCTAAAGCCAAGCTCCTTGGTGAAAGGAGAGCGGATACGGTCTAAAATTTCTTGATCATTTACCTTCATGAGTAGTCTTTAGACCCAGGGAAGGCGGTAGGGTTTAATCCTATACCTTAAATCCTGTACTTCAAAGGAAGTATAGTGTTAGCAAGAAGAGCCTAGATTATTATTCTTGGGTTCGGCTGAAGAATCTAAAGTTGAATTTTAGACCTATTGTCGATTAGATTTCTACGAGGTAATCCAGGACGCCAGCATTTTTCCCTTTTGGACGGCTCACAAGGAGAGGGACGCGGTTATTGAATTGGATGAGACGCTCGGCCATGCTTCCAATATGAAGGGCTGTAGCTCCAGTCTTTCCCTTGGCACCGATTAGAATCACATCTGCTTGAAGTTCCAAGGCACTAGACACAATCTCTTGCACAGGATTATCGTCCTCATCTGGGGTATAGACTGGCGTAATTTGAATCCCTTTGGTGTCGATCTTGCGAATAAATTTCTTGAAACTGCTTTCTGAGTCTTTTTTTAGGAGCTGAGTAAATTCTTCAAAACTCTTGCCTGTAAAATGGTATCCCGAAGGAACAGTGAAGACATTTTGAAAGAAGAGTTCTGTTTCACCCCCATGTTTTTTAGCCCATAAAATCCCCTCTTCCAAGGCATTTTTGGAATGCTCAGAAAAGTCACTGGGCACCAATAGCTTATTGAATTTAGGTTGAGATTTTTCTGGAATGATCAGGAGAGAACAAGAAGCTCTACGAGACAAGCGCTGGGAAGCAACACCTGTGCCTACCAACTCTACTTTTCTACCCAAGAGTATTAAATCGACCGATTTTTCCTCTGCGAGCTTCAAGATTTTTTTAGATAAGTTGCCTTCTTTGACAACAAAACTTAATTCTAATCCCTTGACTTTAGGAAATTCTTTAGCCACCAACTCCTCCATGTAGGCTTTCCGTTCGGCTAGCATCTGTTCGATCAGCGTGGGAAACTCCTCTTGCATTTCCTTTGGAAGCGAGAAGTTTTTGATCACGTTGGCAAAGTAGATTTTCTTTACCTGATTTACTTTGGCGATAAATCCTGCGAAGGCAATTAAGGTCTGATCTAACGGACTTTGGTCAAGACAGACAATCAATTTTTTTATCGGATACATGAGGTTTGAAAGTAACTGCAGGTAAAGGTAATCGTTGTCAATTATTCTTTGGATTCCTATAAAAGAATTTTTCTGGTTGCAGTGCGAGGCTTCTTCGATTTTGGACCAGCTAGTAAGTTTCGAGGTGCTTGGCAAACGGCGTGAATAGATTCCTCATTATTGAAAAAAGGAAAAGAAATTGATCAAATTCTTCTACTCTTCTAGATCGAGTTATGCGCTTCTCGCAGTATCTTTGATGCATCCGGGCCGTCGACTTGTTCGAACTTCACAAATTAAAAACAATACCGAGTAAAGCCCCCTTCAAAACCAGGCCTCACCCCTCCCGATAGCTATCGGGATCGGGCCTCGCTCAAAAAGCAGGATAACAGTGGAAGGTTGCGATTTAAGGCAGCTCAAATCTTGTCACTACTAGAGGTTTCGTAACACTCTTAGGCCCGGATTACTTTCCTCTATTTTTTAGCCAGGCCCATTCTTCTTTACCTATCCCGAGTAGGGCAGAACTTCCCACAAATACTGCGATTACAAGTAAGGAAGTAGTCAGGATGGATAAGAATGGATTAGTTAATGCTGGACTTAAGTAGAGTGCAGCTATCGTGAGGGTTCCCACCACTAAAATTTTAAGCGTTTCGAGACTAAATGGATCCAAGTTAAGCCGCCATTTGAGGTAGCTGTATTTGACCAAGTTGTAGGCGAGCATGACTGCAGCAGAACCTAAAGCAGCACCTTCTATACCCATAACAGGAATTAAAAAATAGTTGGCAGCAATCAGCAAACCACTCATGCAGACTGTGAGTAGGAGATTAAATCGGTAGTAGGAGGAGAATACTAGGATCTCAGAATTGAGGGAAAAGGCGACATCTACCAATTTCCCAAGGGCAATAATAAATACAACCCATTTACCAGTTTGGTAGATTTCCCGGTTGGGTACAAAATGGTAAATCGAGTCAATATTGGCCCAAATAAGCGCAAAAAGAAGTAGGCAGATGTATAGCTGACGATTCGATAGTTGCCGATAGAGGAGGTTAATTTCTTGAATTCGCTGCTGTGCAAAATGCTCCGCTATCAAGGGCATGGCAACCTGCGAAATGGCCCTTCTTGGAAGCTCAATCACGAGTGCCATGTAAAATGCGATGGAATAGATGGCATTGGCTTCCAAGCTCAGCATGGAGCTGATCATGACTGAATCAATTTTTAGGATGAGTGTGGATGCTGCCGTAGCCAAAAAGGTCAGCAAGCTGTATTTGAGCAGCGAACTTTTAAATCCACTCGGAAATTTACTCCAGGAAAAATCGAACTTAAACACGCCCAGCCAAACCATGTAAATGGCGACTCCAAGCATGGATAGGCCATATACGCCCACCAATCCCTGCATGACTTGGTCAAAATTAATCCACTTGAGCAAGTAAAGCGCTACCAAGATGGAGGTGAGCAGTCGAAGAAATACTTCCCTGAAGAAGGTAGGAATCCCTACTTTGACAAAGGAACGGGCAAAGGCATCGAGGACACTATTCCAAACCGAGAATAAGGCGATAAACAAGACAATGCCTAGAAAATTGATTACCTCTGGGGAATTGGAGGCAAATAGGGAAATGACTTGTTGCTTAAATCCAAAAAATAGGAGTGCTACTACGCCAAATCCTAGAAATGAAAAGAGCAAACTAAAGGTGAGTAAGGCACCTTGATTTCGCTCGAGCTTGGGAAAATAGCGTGTAATTCCATGCCCTAAACCCAATTGTGCAAAGGGCACCAACAGCAAGCCTAGGTCTTGGATGGTGCGAAATGTCCCCAGTTGGGTTGTGTCCAAAGCATAAGGATACAGCCAAAGGACATTGATATAGCCCAGTACTACGCCTACATAGGAAAAAATGGTGGTTTGTATGCTTTGGAAGGCTATTTTTCGCATAAGCCAAACTTCACAAAAATAATTGGGAATTCCATGTACCCCTGACAGACATTAGGACTTGGCACATTTGTCGCAGGTAGCCCCTCCCTTTGGTTTTTGGAAAAATTTCCGGAGGAGGTAGTAGCTAGCCCCAAGCACGGCAAGGATGACGAGGAGTTGCTGCCACATTTTAAATGAATATTTGGTAAGTGATCCAGGCCATGAGGTAAGCCAAAGCACTCATGTAGACCGTTTGAATTATGGGCCATTTCCAGCCTTTAGTTTCTCTTTTTACTACTGCCAAGGTGCTCATGCATTGCATGGCAAATACATAAAAGACCAGCAAGGAATAGGAGGTAGCAGGAGTGAATGTTTTCTCGCCCGTGCTGGCATTCACCTGAGAAGCTAATTTCTCCCGAATAGTCAGATCGTCTTCTAGATCCCCTCCAATGCTGTAAATCGTGGCAATCGTCGAGATAAACACCTCACGTGCCGCAAAGGAAGTAATGAGTGCAATGCCTATTTTCCAATCGTAGCCTAGGGGTTGGATTACCGGCTCAATGGCCCTTCCCA
>JBJOOF010000178.1:0-10293 GCA_046051425.1 Bacteroidota bacterium | reverse complement strand
CCTCGGTAGGTAGGTCTTGGAAGTCCTTTTTTGGCATACATCGCATCCATCTGTGCATTGACCTGTTTCTCTAGGCCCTTCTCCTTAATATATACCTCACACTGCTGGTCGATAGCTGCATTCATGAAAAAGGCAGTCATTGCGGCAGCAGGCCCATTGATGGTCATGGACACCGAAGTCATCGGATCGATGAGGTTAAAACCAGAGTACAGCTTCTTGGCATCATCCAAGCAGCAGATATTCACTCCAGCATTGCCGATCTTGCCGTAGATATCGGGACGGTAGTCCGGGTCTTCTCCATAAAGTGTCACCGAATCAAAGGCCGTGGATAGGCGCTTGGCTGGCATGTCCTTGGATAGGTAGTGGAAGCGCTTGTTGGTGCGCTCAGGCCCTCCTTCTCCTGCAAACATGCGGGTAGGATCCTCTCCTTCTCGCTTGAATGGAAATACCCCGGCCGTGTATGGGAATTTGCCCGGTAGATTTTCTCGTAGCCCCCATTTCAACAGTTCCCCCCAGGCTTGGAAAGGCGGCAGAGCCACTTTGGAGATGCGGGTATTGGACAGGGAGGTGTGGTAGGTTTTCACCTTGATCTCCTTGTCTCGTACTTTAAAGGTGTAGAACTCCCCGGCATAGTTCGCGGCTTCTGCTGGCCAGTCCTCCAGCCATTTTTTATTTTTAGGATCCAAGTGCAAAGCTACTTGCGAATACACCTCTTGCAATTCCTTGATCAGTCGATCTTTATCTGCCACCGAAGTGGTCCCAATGACATCCATGGACTTTTGGATGGAATAGAGTTGCTGCGCGATTTCCCGCTGCTCCTCCACCCAGGCATCGTACTTCCGGTTGACCTCCGTGATCTCACTCAGGTAGCGCGTACGCGCTGGAGGGATGATGTACACCTTTTCGGAGGTACCCATCGCTCCTTGGAAAGTACTTTTCCAGTTTTCAAATTTTTCCCCAAGGGCCGCGACTATCAAGGCATAGAGTCGATTCATGCCAGGATCGTTGAATTGGGAGGCCATGGTGCCCACTACGGGTAGGTCTTCCTCCTTGCTGTCCCAAAGGTTGTGGTTGCGGATAAACTGCTTGCGCACATCACGCAAAGCATCCAGGGCTCCACGCTTGTCAAACTTGTTGAGCGCAATCAGGTTTGCAAAGTCAAGCATGTCGATTTTCTCCAACTGCGAAGCCGCTCCGTACTCCGGAGTCATCACGTAGAGAGACAGGTCGGAATGCTCAATGATTTCGGTGTCGGATTGCCCGATACCGGAAGTTTCAAGGATGACCAAATCGTAGCCAGCCGCCTTGACCGTATCCACGGCATCCTGCACGTACTTGGAAAGGGCCAAATTGGATTGACGTGTGGCCAAGGAGCGCATGTAGACGCGTGGATGGTGGATGGCATTCATGCGAATGCGGTCCCCAAGCAAGGCTCCTCCCGTCTTTCGCTTGGAAGGATCCACCGAAATAATGGCTACGCGTCGGTCTTCAAAGTCAAGTAGGAATCGACGAACCAATTCGTCCACGAGGGAGGATTTACCTGCTCCACCCGTGCCTGTGATTCCCAGTACTGGCACTACCGAGGCAGCGCTGGCAGTTCTAATTTTTTCCAACAAGGTCGCAGAGCGTTCCGGATAGTTTTCGAAGGCCGAGATCACGCGAGCCACCTGTCCTGCATCGCCAAGGGATAGTTCCGCATTGGGATCTAGGTCCCCTCCTAGCGGAAAATCACAGGCCGACACCAAGTCGTTAATCATGCCCTGCAAACCCATCGCACGTCCATCGTCTGGGGAATAAATGCGCGTAATGCCGTAGTCATGCAGCAATTGAATCTCCTCGGGCAGGATGGTGCCTCCGCCTCCACCGAAGATTTTGACATGTGATGCACCCCGCTCTTGGAGCAGGTCGTACATGTACTTGAAAAATTCCATGTGCCCTCCTTGGTAGGAAGTGATGGCAATGGCCTGCACATCTTCTTGGATGGCGCAGTCTACAATTTCTTGAACGGAGCGATTGTGCCCCAGGTGGATCACCTCACAGCCTGTGGCTTGGATGATGCGCCGCATGATGTTGATTGCGGCATCGTGCCCATCAAAGAGCGAGGCCGCCGTGACGATGCGGATATGGTGCTGGGGTTGGTACTTGGATGTTGGTAAAGTCATGGATTTGGGTTCAATTCTGGATTCAAGGCCAGAAATGGGAATTTCCAACTGCTTGAATACACCTGCGAATATACGGAAAACTACGCGGAGCTTTTCTTGTTTGGGTTAGATATCCAAAATTAGAGTTGGTCCAAATGCTCACGAAAAAGACAGCCTTTCGGTTGCAACATCTCTTGAAAAACCAGAGAAATGGCCTCCTCTATTTTGAAATCTAGTGCTTCTCCTTAGTTTAGTGGATTCAATAACCCAGCACGCCTCATGTCTTCGAAAACCTATGCCTTTTGGATCTCCCTCACTGCTGCCCTAGGCGGCTTTTTATTTGGCTTTGATACGGCCGTGATTTCCGGTGCCGAACGTGCTATTCAAGAGGTCTGGAAATTAAACGACTGGGTGCATGGACTGGCCATTGCCTCTGCACTCTATGGAACGGTGATCGGCGCCCTCCTCGGTGGTATCCCTGCAGACCGCATGGGTCGCAAAAAGAGTCTTTTTTGGATTGGGATGTTTTATTTTATTTCTGCGGTAGGCTCCGGCATCGCCTGGGATGTAACTTCATTCACCTTCTTCCGCTTCTTGGGTGGTCTGGGTGTAGGTGCCTCCTCCGTAGTGGCTCCCATGTACATTTCCGAGATTGCTCCTGCCAAAAATCGCGGCCTACTCGTAGCCTTGTACCAGTTCAATATTGTCTTTGGCATCGTGATGGCCTACGTGTCCAACTATTGGATAGGCACCGCCGGCATCCCCGAAGACTGGAGATGGATGCTCGGGGTGGAAGCGATTCCGGCTGTCCTGTACACTATATTAATACTCCGCATTCCGGAAAGCCCACGCTGGTTGATCACCAAGTTCAATGATTTGACCCAAGCCCGAGCCATCCTCACCCGTACCGATCCAGAAGGGGTGGAAGAAACGCTGCGTTTGGCTATTGCCGAAAACCAATCCACTCAAGCCAAGCAGTCTACCGGTTTCGGCATCCTATTCCGTCCGCAGTACTTGTCCTGCACGCTGCTGGCCATTGCCATTGCCTTTTTCAACCAGGTTTCGGGCATCAACGCGATCATCTACTTTGCCCCTCGGGTATTTGAGATGGCGGGTATCTCTACAGAAAATGCCTTGATCTCCACGATCGGCATCGGACTGATCAACCTGTTTGCCACCTTCTTTGGACTCTACCTGATCGACCGTATCGGTCGTAAGAAACTGATGTACATCGGTTCCTTCGGCTACATCATTTCGCTGACCTTGATGGCCTACAATTTTCTCGGGCCAGGCATCCCAAGTTTCTGGCTGCCCATCTTCGTATTTGGATTTATCGCCTCTCATGCCGTAGGCCAGGGATCAGTGATCTGGGTCTTTATCGCAGAGATGTTCCCGAACGAACTCCGAGCATATGGTCAATCCTTGGGTTCCTTTACCCACTGGATCTTGGCAGCAGTGATTGCCAACGTGTTTCCCTTCTTTGCCAACCAGTTTGGCCCCGGCTACATCTTCGCCTTTTTCTGCCTGATGATGGTGGTGCAATTGGCATGGGTACGATTTGCGATGCCGGAAACGAAGGGTAGATCCCTCGAAGAAATTCAAAAAGCCTTACAAAATTAATCATGTCTGATACTGTTGTTCTCTTTGGAGAAATGCTTTGGGATTGCCTTCCTACCGGCGCTGTGCCCGGTGGTGCTCCCATGAATGTAGCCCTTCACCTCCACCAGTTGGGTCTCCCAACGCAATTGATCTCTGCAGTAGGTAAAGATGCCGACGGGGAAAAATTGCTCGACTTCCTGCGTTCCTTCAACCTTCCTTTGGAGCTGGTTCAGGTACATGAACAGCACCCCACTTCTCAGGTGATTGTCGATACACGCGATCCCGAAAACATGCGCTATGACATTGTGAAGCCCGTGGCTTGGGACTTTTTGTCCTGGTCCCCGGAGCAAGACCGCATCGTAGAAGAGTCCGACGCATTTCTTTTCGGCACGTTAGGCGCACGTCATCCTGAAAGTTTGGCCACACTACTCAAGTTGCTCCGTCACCCTACCCTGCGGGTATTTGATGCCAACTTGCGTCCTCCACACTATTCTTTCGAGGTAATTGAGACGCTATTGGGCTACACGGACATTCTCAAAATCAACGAGGACGAATTGGAGGTCTTTGCCGAGCATTTCGGCACGGAAGCCACTATTTCGGGTCTTTGCGACTACTTGGATCAACAGTACCCCATTTCCATCATCTGCATCACCCGTGGCTCCAAGGGTGCGGCCATCTACCAAAAGGGAACCTTGGTCGAGCATCCTGGCTACAAAGTGGCATTCCAGGATTCCATCGGGGCAGGCGATGCCTTTTTGAGTGGGTTTATCAAGATGTACTTAGCAGAAAAGTCCCCCGAGGAGATCATCGATTTTGCCTGCAAGTTGGGCGGCTACGTCGCTACGCAAAAAGGAGGAGCACCGAGGTATACGGAATTGGATGTACATAGGGAGATAAAGTGAGAAATACGAAATACGATTGAAATAAAATGGAAATAATCCGAGCCTGCCAGCCGCAGGCAGGCAAGCTCGGAGAAATAGGAAATACAATTCGTATCCCCACCTTATTTCACGAAGCGAAGCGCAGTCTATTTCAACTGTAACTCTTTAAAATAGAAATACGATTGAAATACAATGGAAATAATCCGAGCAAGCTCGGAGAAATAAGTGGTACGAAATTATTTCGACTCTATTTCACGAAGCGAAGCGGAGTTTATTTCCATTGTATTTCCTTAAAGGTATTTCAACCCTATTTCACGAAACGAAGCGAAGTCTATTTCAACCGTATTTCTATAAAAATATTTCAACCTTATTTCACGAAGCGAAGCGAAGTCTATTTCAACTCTATTTCAATTGAAGAGAAATAAATGGAAATAAAGTGGAAATAGAATAGAAATAATCCGAGCCTGCCAGCCGCAGGCAGGCGAGCTCGGAGAAATAGGAAATACAATTCCTATTTCAACCCTATTTCACGAAGCGCAGCGAAGTCTATTTCCACCCTATTTCAATTATATTCCCCTACCTTCCCGATAAATTTGGTAGTCCCGACATTTAATAATTTGCACGAGAAGCCAATCCCATCTATTTTTAGCCCTCCGTTTAGGGTGCCAACTCCCTAACACTCCACTTTTATGTCGAAAAATCTTGTCATCGTAGAATCCCCCGCCAAAGCAAAGACCATTGAAGGTTACCTGGGAAAGGACTTTAAGGTTGCTTCCAGCTACGGCCACGTGCGGGATCTCCCCAAAGGCGACAAGGCCATTGACATCAATAATCGGTTCAAACCCACCTACGAGGTTACTGCCGACAAAAAAGAAGTGATCAAAAATCTCAAAGCACTCGTGAAGGACGCCGAAATGGTCTACCTCGCAAGTGACGATGACCGCGAAGGAGAAGCCATTTCCTGGCACCTAAAGGAGGTATTGAAGTTAGAAGACCAGGATTGCAAGCGTATTGTCTTCCGCGAGATTACCAAAAACGCCATTCTCAAGGCCATTGAAAACCCGCGCACCATCGACTACGATCTCGTAAATGCCCAGCAGGCACGACGCATCTTGGACCGTTTGGTAGGTTTTGAGCTTTCTCCTATCCTTTGGAAAAAAATCAAAACTGGACTTTCTGCTGGACGCGTACAGTCCGTAGCAGTTCGCTTGATTGTGGAGCGCGAACGAGAGATCGAAGCGCACAACTCGAAGTCCTCCTTCCGAATCACGGCCCTCTTTGAGGTGGAAGGCAAATCCTTCCAGGCCGAGTTGCCCAAAAAGTTTGACACCAAGGCGGAGGCCGAGGCTTTTCTCAAAACCTGCTTGGAGGCGAGTTTCTCCGTAGCCAACCTAGAGAAAAAACCCGCTAAAAAGAGCCCTGCAGCCCCATTTACTACCTCCACGCTTCAGCAGGAGGCTTCTCGCAAGTTGTATTTTTCGGTGGCACAAACCATGCAGGTAGCCCAGAAACTCTACGAGGCGGGAAAGATTACCTACATGCGTACCGACAGTACCAACTTGTCTCAGGATGCTTTGGCGGCTGCAAAAGCTGCCATTGAGCAATCCTATGGTCCTCAGTACCATACGCAGCGGAAGTTTGCTACCAAAAACGAAAGTGCACAAGAAGCCCACGAAGCCATCCGACCTACTGATTTTTCAGTACCCCAGGTATCCGGCGACCGCAACGAGCAGCGCTTGTACGAACTGATTTGGAAGCGAGCCATCGCCTCCCAAATGACCGATGCCGCCCTCGAGCGGACCACCATCACCGTGGCCATCTCGAATTCCCCACTGCAGCTTCAGGCAACAGGTGAAATCATCGTTTTTGATGGTTTCTTGAAGGTGTACCTCGAAGATACCGACGAGGAACCGGAAGAGGAAGAAAACGGCAACACTTCCCTCCTTCCTCCAATGACGGTAGGACAGGCCTTGCGCTTGAAAGAAATGAAAGGTCGTGAAACCTTCAGCCGACCTGCTCCACGCTACACGGAAGCCTCCTTGGTGAAGAAATTGGAAGAACTAGGAATTGGTCGACCGTCTACTTATGCCCCGACCATTTCTACGATACAGAAGCGCGACTACGTCAACAAGGAGGCACGAGAAGGCACCCCACGCAAGTATGTGGAGATGCTCATTTCCGGAGGCACCTTCAAGGACAGCACCAAAACAGAAAATACGGGAGCAGAGAAAAACAAGCTCTTCCCTACCAATATTGCCATGGTGGTCAACGACTTCCTGGTCGAGCATTTCCCCAACGTGATTGACTTCCACTTTACGGCCAAGGTCGAAAAGGAGTTTGACGAAATCGCAGCCGGCGGAGAAGATTGGCAGGACATGATGGACCGCTTCTACGGCAAGTTTCACCACAGTGTGGAAGAAACCCAGCAGGTATCGCGTCAAGACATCAACACCAGCCGATTGATTGGCACCCATCCCGTATCGGGCAAGCCCATCACCGCTCGCTTGGGCAAGTTTGGTCCGCTCGTACAAATTGGAGACACCGAAGACGAGGAAAAGGTGTTTGCCAGCCTGAAAAAAGGGCAATTCATCGAAAACCTCACCTTGGAAGATGCCTTGGAGCTATTTAGACTTCCACGAGAGGTAGGCCTATTTGAAGACAAGAAAATGGTGGCTGCCTTGGGGAGATTTGGACCCTATATCAAGCACGATGCAGCCTTTTATTCCTTGCAAAAAGAGCAGGATCCCTTGTCAATTACCGAGGAGGAAGCAATCCAGTTGATTGTAGCCAAACGGGAGTCCGATGCGAACAAGCACATCAAAACTTTTACGGAAAATCCCGAGATCCAAGTCTTGAACGGACGTTGGGGACCCTACATCAAGTTGGGGAAAAACAACTACAAAATCCCGAAAGGCAAGGAAGCAGCAGACCTGACCTACGCCGAAACCCTTGACATCATCGAATCCCAACCCGAGGCCGGAAAGAAAAAAGGGCGATTTGCCGGGAAGAAGAAGTAGGGGAAGTACAAGAAGGGTAATAGTCTGTTAAATGATTGCATTAGATTAAAAATCCCCCTAGCCCCCTTGGTAAGGGGGAGTCAACTGAATTGAACCTCAACAATCCTTTTAGGAATTGAGAGTTTATTGACAAAAAACCTTACTTCTTATTTAATTCTAAGTGATCGAAATGATGCAACTCCCCCTTGAAAGGGGGCAAGGGGGATTTGTTAAAATGTACTACGAGGCGCATTGACGGTATTCCCCAAAAATTCCTTATTTTTCGAGGGGTGTTTTTACACCCTCCCCTTTACCCAAAATTTCCACCATGAAGCCAAAAATAGCCGTTATCGGCACGGGGCCTTCGGGCATTACTGCGCTTAAAAATTTACTGGACCAGGGCCTTGATGCCCTAGCCTTTGACCGCAACGAGGCCGTCGGAGGCAACTGGATTTACTCCGAAAAGGAAAGCCACTCCAGCGTCTTTGAAACCACCCACATCATCTCTTCCAAGACCCTCTCCCAATACGAGGACTTTACCTTCGACGACTTCGATCCCAACACGGCCGATTACCCCTCGCACGATACACTGAGAAGGTATTTTCAGGGGTATGCCGAAAAATTCAATCTCCTTCCCCATATCCGCTTTGGAACCCTAGTTACCTCCTGTAAGCGAAATGGGGATGGTTCCTGGGAAGTGACCACCGAAAAAGAAGGACAGACCACCACCGAAACTTACTCCCACCTCGTGGTAGCCAATGGCCACCACTGGAAGCCTCGAATGCCCAACTATCCGGGCGAGTTTACCGGAGAATTTCTCCACTCGCACAACTTCAAAAAGGCCGCTCCCTTTGCAGGCAAGCGCGTGCTCGTCATTGGCGGGGGCAACTCCGCCTGCGATGTGGCCGTGGAAACCAGCCGAGTTTCTGCCTTTTCGGCCATCTCCTGGAGAAGAGGCTATAACATCGTCCCCAAATTCCTTTTTGGAAAGCCCTCCGATAAGGTCGCTGAAGGTACCAAGTGGCTCCCTTTGGCGGTACGCAGCTTCTTCAACAAACTGATGCTCAAAGTCTTTGTAGGTGACAACTCCATCTATGGACTCCGCCCAGTGACTGAAGCATTTGGCGCTACCCACCCCACCATCAACGACGAACTCCTCCACAAAATTCGCCACGGCAAGGTGAGCCCACGTTTGGATATCGCTAGTTTTGAAGGAAAAACGGTAGTTTTTGAAGACGGCAGACGCGAAGACTACGACAGCATCATCGCCTGCACGGGCTACTGGCTGACGCATCCCTTTTTCGAGAAGGAACTGATCGATTACAGTACCGGTCCCGTGCCGCTCTACTTGAAAATGTTCCACCCTAAACTGGATAATTTGTACTTTATCGGGATGTTCCAACCGCTGGGTTGCATCTGGCCTGGTGCCGAACTGCAAAGCAAACTCATGGCTCAGGAACTGATCGGCAAGTGGAAGCGCCCCAAAAATCTGGCAGCGCTCTGCGAAAAAGAGGTGACAGACCCACATTACAAGCAAGTGAATACCCCACGTCACACGATCACCGTGGATTTCCACCTCTTTGTCAAGGCCTTGAAGCAGCAGCTCCCCAAAAATTACCTGTCCAAAAAGCCTATTGCTTCTACCGAGACCGTATCCGCGTAAATTAACCTACTCAAACCTAACCCAAGCTCCCATGCACATCAACGACCATAACCCACTCCTTCCCTACCTTCCTGCTGCGGACCGCTACGATAGCATGAAGTACCGCTACTGCGGCAACAGTGGTATCCAACTTCCAGAAATCAGCTTGGGCCTTTGGCACAACTTTGGGCACAATGCCGATTTGACTTTGGGACGCAAGATTCTAAGAAGAGCCTTTGATTTGGGCATTTGCCACTTTGATCTGGCCAACAATTACGGTCCTCCCTTCGGATCGGCAGAGGAAAATTTTGGTCGCATTATGCAAAAGGATTTTCTTCCCTACCGAGACGAATTGCTTATTTCTTCCAAGGCAGGTTGGGACATGTGGCCAGGTCCCTACGGAAACTTTGGTTCCAGAAAATACCTGATCGCGAGTTGCGACCAGAGTTTGAAGCGCATGGGATTAGACTATGTGGATGTGTTTTACCACCACCGTCCCGATCCCAACACCCCCTTGGAAGAGACCATGGGAGCGCTAGACCAGTTGGTCCGTCAAGGAAAAGCCCTCTACGTGGGCATCTCCCAGTACAGCGCCGCCGACACCGCACGTGCCTATGACATCCTAAAATCCTTGGGCACCCCCCTATTTATCCACCAGCCGCGCTACAGCATGCTCGACCGCTGGGTGGAAGACGGTTTGCTTGAAGTGCTGGGACAGAAAAAGGTAGGAAGCATTGCCTTTTCGCCCTTGGAACAGGGCCTGCTCACGGACAAATACCTGAAAGGTATTCCAGCCGATTCTCGCGCAGCCAAAGATGGTCGCTACCTAAAGCCCGATCAGATTGCTCCAGAGAAGGTTGCGCTGATTCAGCGGCTCAACGAGGTGGCTTTGCGCAGAGGACAAACCCTAGCCCAACTCGCCATCGCTTGGCTATTGAAAGACCCACGCATCAGTTCGGTCTTGGTGGGGGTATCCCGTCCCGAGCAACTGGATGACAACGTGGCGGCAGTTCGGAACACTACCTTCAGCGCGG
>JBJOOF010000177.1:0-5176 GCA_046051425.1 Bacteroidota bacterium | reverse complement strand
AATTACGAGATCTTGCAGGAAAATCTTCACCTACTCCAACAAATGCGCATTGAAGATGGAAAGCAACTCAATGTAGTAGAACTCCCCATGCCAAGCCCAGTCATTTGGGAGGAGCAGCGACTTCCGGCCTCCTATGCCAATTTTTACATTGCCAATGAAGTGGTGGTGGTGCCTACCTTTCGAGACAAAAACGACCAAAAAGCCTTGGATATCCTAGGCGATTGTTTCCCTACCCGCCGGGTAGTGGGGATTGATAGTACCGACATCATCTGGGGATTGGGATCTTTTCATTGCTTGAGCCAGCAGGAACCAGCGGTGTAAGGATCTAGACCTAGATTCAAATTAAATCCTGTGATTTAAGCCAAGTTTTTCCATTTTTCTGTCGGTTAGTAAAACAAACGGCCTTCATTTTGATTTTATAGAAAACGAATTTTTATGAAACAGTCTCTTTTCTTTCTCTTGGTCTTGGCGATAGCTTCTTCTTGTGGGGTATTGCGAACGGCTAGAACCAAAAACATCACGTATATGGAGGCAACAGCTACGCTTCCACAAAAGAGCTTGAATGTCTTTGCTCCGAGGAAGGCGAAAAATGCACCTGTCTTGATTTTTATCCATGGAGGAAGCTGGCATAGCGGTAGAAAAGAGATCTATGATTTCATGGGCAATCGCCTTGCGGCAAAAGGGGTGGTGTCGGTCATTATCGATTATCCCTTGGCACCTGCCTATCAGTTACCTGCTATGGAAAAGGCCAGTGCGCTGGCAGTTCAGTGGGTGAAAAACAACATTGCTTCCTATGGAGGAGATCCTAAAAATATGTATGTGTCCGGACATTCTGCTGGAGGGCATTTGGCGGCTTTGGTCGCAGTGAAGGAAGAGCCTTGGAAGGAATTGGGTATGACAAATCCGCTGAAAGGGGCTATTTTGAATGATCCTGCAGGCTTGGATTGGTACTGGTTCTTGACCGAACTCAAAGAAAAATACAATAAGGAAGACAACTACGATGCCTTCACAGCTGACCCTGCGGTTTGGAAAACTTATTCACCGATTTATTTCTTGGATGAAAAAGAGATTCCGATGTTGGTCCTCGAAGGGGAGCGCACCTATCCAGGGATTAAGTTGACGGTCGAGCGTTTCCGTAAGACTGCTGAAGAAAAAGGGTTGAAGCTAGACTATTCCTTTTATGCTAAAACCAAGCATATTCCCATGGTAACCCAGTTTTACTTTCCTTGGAGCAAGGGATACAAGGATGTATTGAAGTTTATGGAAGTTGGTCAATAAAACTGGTCATCAGGTAGGAATAATTCAAAAAAGAATGCTCTTGGTTGGATACAACCAAGAGCATTCTTTTTTGAATTTAACTCAGATTTGTTTGAGAGGCTTTTTGCAGTAACTGTTAATTAGTCAGCTTTAACTCCACTCTTCTGTTTTTAGCTCTTCCTTTATCCGTATCGTTTGGAGCTACAGGTTTTGTTTTTCCAAATCCCTTTGTATTCAGCTGGCTTGGATTACAGCCTTCTTTGATCAAGAACTCCTTTACCGCATTTGCACGTTGTTCGGACAGAGTTAGGTTGGCAGCATCTTCCCCAACGTTGTCTGTATGTCCTTCGATGACCACCTTCAAGTTATTTACCTGAATAATTTTTGCAATTCTTTTGAGCTCAGGGATAGAATTGGAGAGAACTGTATATTTCCCGGTTTCAAAGAATAGATTGTTGATAGGAACAGTTATTCCATCATCAATCATTTGTTGGAAGGTAACGAGGTCAATGTTTGAATCAATAGCGATGGGTTTAGAATTATTTTTTAGGTCAATGTTGTTTGAAATAGGGAAATAGCCGTCTTTATCCACGTAGTACCCATAAATTTTACCCAATGGCAATACAATGAAAAAGCTACCATCTGTGGGATCACTCTTGGATTGGCCGACACTTTTCCCTGTTTGCAGGTCCTCCCATCTTATTTCAGCAGTCACCGGTTGGTTGTTTCTATCTAGTAAACTTCCGGATATCGTTGCTACATAATCGGGGCGCAGGTGTTTTGGAAGATTGAGCCAGAAGATGTCGTCATTACTTGATTCAGCTCTATTTTTTGAGAAGTAGGCTTTATCCCCATCTGTAGAGATTTTGTAGCCCCAATCGGTTCCAGGAGTGTTGATTTCCTTCCCCATATTTATCGGTTCACTCCAGCAATCCCAGCAGGAATCATCCAATCTGGTGGATTTGAAAACATCCAATTCACCAAGGCCTCCATGCCCGCTTGAACTGAAATAGAGTGTCTTCATGTCCGGGTGAAGGAATGGGCTTCGGTCTGTGTATATGGAATTGATGGTTTTCCCCAAGTTGATGGGCTCTCCCCATTGGCCCCATTCATTTTTTAGGCTTACATAAATGTCTGAGGAAAAATTGGCTTCACCATGGTAATAATCAGGTCGGTCTTCTATATAATAATCCAAATTCCCTTCTCTTTTAGAACTAAAAATTAAGGCATTTCCATCACTGGAAACCATGGCATCGGCTTGCCAACTTCCTGAATTAATGGTTGCTGGCAACTCTTCCGGGCTTTCCCAGCCGTACCCTGTCTTTTCAGAAGTTAAAAGTTTGCCTCCGCGGAAAATCATTAGCGAGGTTCCATCGGTAGACACGCTTTCTGGGGCGTCATTTGAAGAATAATCGGATAAATCTGTTAAAATCTGTGCTGGAGATCGGGTCTTCAGCCGAGCAAAATAAATGTCTTCCGAGCTATTGCCATCTGGTCTATACCTCCCACAGAAAAAAATGTACTTTTCATCAGCTGAGATAACCGGAGAATATTCCCCGCCATCTTTGGTGTTTACTTCTGGTCCAAAGGCTTGAATTTTAATCGTGGGGTCCCATTTTGCTGTCAAAACAGAAATTAAATCATCGATTTTCTTATTCTTTTCTCCAAAGAAAGGCTTGTATTCATTGACTTTAGCAATTGCTCCTGCCCAGTTTTTTTTGTTGATATCAAGCGAGATCATTCGTTGTAGGGCTACGAAGGCTTTCTCTTTTGGGGCTGCTTGTCGGATGTATCGGTCGTAATCGGATTGTTTGTCGGTCGAGTAGTTTAATTGTAGTTCCAATTCATCTCCAAATTCAGCCAAGGCATAATCTCTGTTTTTCAATTCCTCCAAGGAAGGATCATCAAATTCACCATAGAATTCATCCAAAGTTATTTTTTCACCATCGGCTGTAATCAGATCGTGCAAGTAGAAAAGCGCAGTTTTTTTCTTGCCTCCGGTATATTTCTTTGCTACATACTTCAGGGCGTTTAAATCCTGGGTTTGTTCACCATAAAGAAAAATACTGTCTTTGGCATTTTCTATCCAGGGATTTGATCCATAGTTTTCGATAAATCCACGGTAGCTTTCCCAGTCACCAACAGTAGTGTTTTCAAGAAACTGACGTTCCTGGTATAAATTTTTACTTTCCGTAAACTGCTTGCTTTTGGGGTATTTATCCATAAATGCCTTGTAGGCTTTCGCTGAATTCTCCTTTTTAGCCGCAGCAAAGGCTAGTCCATGAATTCGTGACCAGGCCTCTTCCACTTCTGTGGCTGCAGGGTAGGTAGAAATGAATTTTTCATATTCTTTTATGGTATTGACCTCCTTAGCAAGATTGAAAGCCAACGCATTTCGATTCGAAGTGGCAAGTTTAACTTGTTGCGCGGTTGGATAAGTATTGATAAATTCTTGGAACGATGCCACCGTATTGAGGTTAGAGGCAATTTTGAAGGCGGCAATATTTCTATTCTCGACCGCTTCAATTTTAAACTCCTGTGGACTTGCTCGGTAATATTCTAGGTACTTATCGTACCCTTCTACTGTATTCAGGGTGTTTGCATCTGTAAGTGCTTCTTTGCAGACCGTTTTTGTAACTGCTCCAAAATAATCTTGGTTAAGGGGAATTTTGAATAAATCCTTGAGTTCCTTTTCATCTGTAAGGTTTGCGTACAAATTAATCGCATTGGAGATGTAGTCGTAGGCTTTCTGGGCGTTGTATTTTTCATAGCCACGATTGATGTGTAGGAGCGCCATGGTATACAGTGCTGCTATGTCACTTGGATTTTTTTCTAAATCCTTGGTCAGGTTTTTTTCTGCTTTTGCAAAATCACCTTTATCGATGTGTTTTTGATCGTTGGTTTGGGCTAAGGAAAAAGTGGATAAACCAAAGAAGAAAACGATAAGTAAAGCAATGTTTTTCATTTTAAAGAAGGTAGCTAAAAGTAGATTATCAATCAAAAACTTGAAAATTGTAGATTCAATAATTGAAAGCATGTTTTTTTAAAAACATTTAAAAATCAATGAGTTAAGGTGTATTTGTAATTCAAATTTATTGGTTTGAAACCAAAATTCCAAAAACCTATTCTCCCATTCCTATTCCTTAGAGTTGGGATATTTAATTATGTTGGATAGGAGGTGCTTTCAAGAATTTCAATAAAATAAATTAATTTTAGTAAAACAATCCTTTCCAAAAAGGAGTCAATAGCTAAAGTGAAACGATACAAACTAGCTATGGCTAAAATTCGTTTACTAATTGTTTTGGCATATTTATTTTAAAGAAAACCTGAATTTTAGATGAGCAAATTTATTTTTTTCAGTATGCTTTTTTGCCTGGTATTATTTCAGTCTGGCTGTGAATTTTTTGCAGATAAAGAGATTATTGACGACGGAAAAAATATCCGTTTCGTGTTTGATGAGGGATTAAACGATGATCCCAAATTTAGACTCCCCAAAGATGCGAATGGCTACTATTACATGACATTGACCAAAGGGGGGCAAAACATTCAGCGGATTTCAGCACGCCTACTCGATGGAGGTAAAATAGTAGACACAAAATGCTGCGGACCACGGCAAAAAGTAAACTGGAATAGCAACCTGTACTGGTGGATTCTCGCAGGAGATACGGTTGCCAACATCACCAAAACGTATTTCAACGAGTTTACTGGCCAACTTCAGTACTCTAATTTACCTCCTTTGATCAATTGGAAAGATCAGTTAGTGCCTACGGTAAACTCTTCTTCCTACACGGATGAGTTTACAGGCCGCTCTAATACAGTGATTGCACCTGTTGGAAAGATGAAGGGAGATACGCTCACAGTCTACGTTAGGTACAACCACTCCATTTCTAAGTACACAGCAAGTTCAAGCTTTTTTACC
>JBJOOF010000176.1:0-10671 GCA_046051425.1 Bacteroidota bacterium | reverse complement strand
CCACCCGGTCCTTAAACGAGGATGGGACTTGGAAATCCTTGACCGCTCAATACAATTCAGCAGCGGATATTTCTCCCACAGCGGCTCAAATGCCAAAGCTATTGGGATTGGCTTTTGCCTCCAAACTGTACAGAAATAACAAGGGATTGAAAGATCTGACTAATTTTTCAATTCAAGGAAATGAGGTTGCCTGGGGTACCATTGGCAATGCGTCCACCTCTGAAGGGATGTTTTTTGAAACACTCAATGCGGCCGGGGTTCTTCAAGTGCCCATGGTGGTGGCAGTATGGGACGATGGATTTGGTATATCTGTACCTCAAGAATTTCACACGACCAAAGGCAGTATTTCAGAAGCCTTACTTGGTTTACAGCGAACTGACACAGAAAAGGGTTTTGAGATTCTTCGCGTGAAGGGTTGGGATTACGAAGCCTTGAATCAGGCTTTTGCTACTGCTGGACGATTGGCGCGTGAAGAGCATGTGCCAGTTTTACTTCATGTTGAGGATATGACGCAGCCACAAGGCCATTCTACCTCAGGTTCCCACGAGCGCTACAAGACCAAAGAAAGATTGCAATGGGAAAAGGATTGGGATTGTATCCTTAAGTTTCGAGAATACATTGTTTCCTCTGGATTTGCCTCTGCTGATCTTTTGGATGAGATTGAAGGCGAAGTGAAGGGAGAGGTGAAGCAACAAAAAGACGCAGCTTGGAATGAATTCAATGGAGAAATAAAGGTAGAATTTGAACAGGCACTTATGCTGATTCGAGCTACTGCTGAGAAATCTTCACGCAAGATTTCATTACTTCAATTGGCAGATGACCTCAAAAAAACCATCAATCCGATTCGAAAAGATGTGGTCAGCACCGTTCGAAAGTGTTTGTTTCTACTTCGTACCGAAGGAGAGGACATCAAGCAGGAACTTGCGAATTGGTATTTACAACTTCAAGAAAAAAATCAAGACCGATACAATAGTCATTTGTACAGTCAAACTGAGTATTCAGTAGGGCGTTGCAAAGTGATTCCCGCTCAGGTAACCGAAGATTCACCTCTAGTGGATGGTCGAGAAATTCTCCAAGCATTTTTTGATTACACCTTAGAACACAATCCTCTATTCTTTGCCTTGGGTGAGGATGTAGGGAAAATAGGTGATGTGAATCAAGCTTTTGCGGGATTGCAAGCCAAGTATGGCGATTGGCGAGTGATGGATACGAGTATCCGAGAATGTACCATTATTGGTCAAGGAATAGGAGCGGCCTTGCGTGGACTTCGTCCAATGGTAGAAATCCAGTACTTAGACTACCTCTTGTACGGCATACAATTGCTGTCGGATGACCTTGCCACGCTTACGTACCGCACCAAGGGAGGCCAAAAAGCACCTCTGATTGTTCGCACAAGAGGACATCGTCTGGAAGGGGTTTGGCATTCAGGATCTCCCATGGGCATGATTCTATCGAGCCTCCGGGGTATGATTGTGTGCGTTCCAAGAAATATGACTCAAGCGGCGGGAATGTATGCTACCTTGCTTCAATCTGATGAACCTGCCTTGGTCATTGAATGTCTCAATGGCTACCGATTAAAAGAGCAACTTCCTCAAAACATGGGAGAATATACTGTTCCAATGGGTGTTTCAGAGGTGCTCCGTGAAGGGAAAGACCTGACTGTAGTCACCTACGGAAGTATGTGTCGAATTGTGCTAGATGCAGCTGCTGAACTAGCGGAAATCGGAGTTTCTTTGGAGGTAATCGATGTGCAAACTCTCCTGCCTTTTGATACCCATGGAATCATTGGTCAATCGATTCAAAAAACCAACCGGGTATTGTTTGCGGATGAAGATGTGCCGGGTGGGGGAACTGCCTACATGATGCAGCAAGTATTGGATCATCAAGGTGTGTACGCCTACTTGGATGCTGCCCCACAGACCCTAGCTGCTCAGGACCATCGACCTGCTTATTCTACAGATGGGGATTATTTTTCCAAGCCTAGTGTAGAAGATGTGGTCGAGAAAGTCTACCAGATCATGCACGAATCCAATCCCAAAAAGTATCCTGCCCTGTAAAAAAAGAAGCTAGTCAAAAATGACTAGCTTTTTTTTATTTTCTGGTAATCTGCTTGAGCGTGAGCGCAGGACTAGAAACCTCGTTGGAACGATTGAGAGCCCGATCCTGTATTTGCACATCAATTCGTAGGGTGTCTGTTCTAAAAATGGATTCCCATCCGGAAGAAAGCATGCGGTAGGTAATCTTACCTTCTACTGCCTGACCGATATCTGTCGTTAATATCCTAGGAAACCTTCCGTTAAAGGTGGTGTAGAAGGGTGGGTCTTGCCATTTAAACTCACGAAACTGTCCATTTCGCTTGATGAAAAAGCGCACGAAAATATTGTACTGGTTTTCGTTTTTTTCCACCCAAACGGTGTCCTTGATAATCGTATTATTGACAATTGGATCTATTACCCAGTCAATGGGATTGTAGCTTGGTGCATTACTTGGTCTTCTGGAATAAGTGATCAACGATCCAGCTGCATCTCTTTTGTAGACCAACGGATTGAAGGGAGGGTTGATGTCTGTAGCAGCTAATCCTAAATCACCTTCTGCATCCTTAAATTTTAGTGTGAGAAGCAAGGAATCTTGTCCGGAAGTTCCCACATACTCCAAACTTGAAAATTCAATCTCGGGAGTACTTGGAAAATTTTCTGGAGGGCTTATGCAGGAGTACCCCAACAAAGCAAAACCAAACAATAAGTAAGAATAGTTTTTCAAACGCATGAGATGAAGGTACATTTACATTCCGAAACAAGGTCGACCTGTTAAGGAGGAGCCAAGATATAAAACGATGCAAGAATTTAAAAGTTTTTCAAAAAGGTTGGAAACCTTGACTTTGGATCAGTTTGATGATTTTACCCTAGAGTTGGCTCAGTTTCAGGCCCAACACAACCCAATTTATGCAGCCTACTTGAAGGCAAGAAAAATTCAACCCACAAGCATTCAACGAGTAGAAGATATTCCCTTTTTGCCCATTCAATTTTTTAAGGACAGTCTCGTTTATTGTGGAAATCCAGAATCTGCAACTCAGACTTACAGCAGCAGTGGCACGACAGGAGTGATTACAAGCAAGCATTTGCTTTGGTCTGAGGAATTTTACCTCAACCATGCCCAACAGTTATTTGAACAGGCTTATGGGCCATTGTCAGATTTTCATGTGCTGGCTTTGCTTCCTGCTTATTTGGAACGACCTGGAAGTAGCTTGGTTGCGATGGCAAGCCATTTTATAAAGGAAAGTAAGTCCGGAGCTTCAGGCTTTTATTTGTACAACCAGCAGGAACTTTTGCAAACCCTAGCCGAGCTTTCCCAAGGGAGTCGCAAAGTATTGCTTTTGGGAGTAACCTTTGCTTTATTGGACCTGGCTGAGTCTAAAGAGCCTTTCTCCAGCTTTTCTAACTTGATCGTGATGGAAACAGGGGGAATGAAGGGGAGAAGGAAAGAGATGGTTCGGGCGGAGGTTCATGAGCAGCTGTGTTCTTTTTTTCAAGTGGACTCGATTCATTCCGAGTATGGGATGACCGAACTCCTTTCACAGGTCTATTCCAAAGGCAATGGCAAATACGTAGTGCCTACTTGCATGCGTGTGGTACTTCGTGACCTCAATGATCCCTTCAGTCCAGCCAGTCGTAGTCAAGGGGGGATCAATTTAATCGACCTTGCTAATTTCCATTCCTGTGCTTTTATTGAAACCCAGGATATTGGGAAATGGGATGAACATGGGTTTTTAGAGGTTCTGGGCAGATTTGATCATTCCGAACTGCGAGGTTGTAACTTATTGGTACAGTAATTTTTGGGGATACAACCTTTTGGTTCAGTTATTGCTTTAGAAAAAATTAATAAACATCTTTAGCTATCTAATTGATTTTCTATGAAACGTATTGCCTCAGTAGCGCTAGTAATTTCACTTTTAGCTTTGGCCTCTTGTGCATCCACCAGACCATGTCCGGCTTATGCCAAGGAAATTACCCCTAAGAAAGGATTGAGCTAAAAAAAATATGCTGACTTAATAGTCAGCATATTTTTTTACATCCTCTAGACTTATGGTAGTCTCTCCCAAGATTACCAGTCGTTCGACTACGTTTCGTAGTTCGCGGATATTTCCAGTCCATGGTAATTCTTGCAATCGAGCTAAAGCTTCTTTGCTAACTTTTTTCTTTGCTCCTCCATTCTCCTGAGCAATGTCCTCTAGGAATTTGTCAAGTAGGAGTGGAATGTCTTCTTTTCGATCTTTAAGGGGAGGGACATGGATTAAAATCACACTCAATCGGTGGTACAAATCCTCTCTAAACCGGCCTGCTTCAATTTCCTTTTTGAGATCCTTATTTGTAGCAGCTAGAACTCGAACATCCACTTTGATGTCTTTGTCGCTACCCACTCTGTTGATTAGGTTTTCTTGAAGTGCTCGCAATACTTTGGATTGTGCTGACAAGGACATGTCCCCAATTTCATCAAGAAAAAGAGTACCCCCGTCTGCTTGTTCAAACTTGCCCGAACGCTGCTTGTGTGCAGAGGTAAAGGATCCTTTTTCGTGTCCAAAAAGTTCCGATTCAATCAATTCAGATGGAATGGCAGCACAGTTTACTGCCACATAGGGTTGTTCCTGACGCTTGCTTTTTTCATGGACCCAATGTGCCACAAGTTCCTTCCCTGTTCCATTTTGACCTGTGATCAATACGCGAGCGTCTGTAGGGGCTACTTTCTCTATGGTATCTTTTACAGTTAGTAGGGCCGGGGATTCACCCACCATATCAAACTTCTTGGATAGCTTTTTCTTCAACACCTTGGTTTCGGTGACCAGCTGCTTTTTGTCTAGTGCGTTGCGAACTGTTAGCAGCAGTCGATTAAGATCTGGTGGCTTGGAAATAAAATCAAAGGCACCTTTTTTGGTGGCTTCCACGGCTGTTTCAATGGTGCCGTGTGCTGAAATCATGATAAATTGAGGGGCGCGATCCAATTGTCTGACTTGGTCCAAAACATCCATTCCATCGAGTATGGGCATTTTTACATCACAAAGAACCAAATCCACTTCCTCGTCTTTGATTTTTTGTAAACCTTCTGCTCCGTCTTGGGCCTCGATCACTTCGTATTTTTCGTACTCCAAGATTTCTCTTAAGGAGGAACGAATAAAGCGCTCGTCGTCGATAATTAGGATTTTTGCCATAGTTAAAAGTAGTAAAAAAGTGCAAGTCTATAAGCCGGGTTCTGTTACAAGGCACGCTTCGAACGAATCGAATGTAGTCTTGCTCTTGCCATTTATCTCGATCTTGGTTCACACCAAGACTCCATCGATCTACCCACCTCGGAATTCTTTTCCGAAGAAAAGATATCGAACGAGCAGCTCTTTGCCCGAGGCCTATTTGATCTTTCAACCCATAAGGTTTGCCATGCCCTCTGCATCACTGCAGAGGCGGTGGGCTCTTACTCCACCTTTTCACCCTTTCCCCTAGATGGTATACAAGCTAGGCTTGCACCAAATATTGGTGGTTTGTTTTCTGTGGCACTAGCTGTACCCTGACCGTCACCAGTCAAAGCCCTTCCCGTTAGGAAGTATGGCGCTCTATGTTGCCCGGACTTTCCTCCCCGATAAATCGGAGCGGCAAGACGACTTGCACCCTGCAAATTACGTCAATTTTGGGGAATCGGGATATTCTCCTACTTCAATTCAAAGATTCTTTTAAATTTCATATTTTTTGAAAACCTTTTTTCAGATAACCTGTTGTATATCAGAAGGCTTAAACGCTTTTCATCATAGTGCTGGGTTGAGCCGCTTCGAGAGGAGCGGTTCTTTTTTGTCTCCACCTTCCGTTTTCCCTAGTCGCTATTCTACCTATCTTTGAAAAAAAAATACTCCCCATGATTTTAGTAGGTAACGTAGTCCTGTCTGATGACATCAAAGAAAACTTTTTTGTTTGCGATTTAGAGGCCTGTAAAGGTGCCTGTTGTGTAGAAGGGGATGCGGGTGCTCCTTTGGAGGACGATGAAACTAAGATCTTGGAAGAGATCTATCCACTAGTGAAAGACTACATCACGGAAGAGGGGAGAAAAGTGATTGAAGCCCAAGGAACCTGGGTGATTGACAAGGATGGGGATAAGGGGACGCCTACGCTAGGTGACAATCGGGAGTGTGCTTATGCGCTGTATGATGAGCGAGGGATCTTGAAATGTGGAATCGAACAAGCCTATTTGGACGGAAAAATTTCCTGGAAAAAGCCTATTTCCTGTCATTTATACCCCATACGCGTAACCAAATACGATCAATACGATGCTTTGAATTACGATCGCTGGCACATCTGTGATCCTGCTTGCCAACTCGGAAAAAGTCTACAAGTTCCCTTGTATGCTTTTCTAAAAGATGCTCTTGTCCGCAAGTACGGAGAAGCTTGGTACGCAGAATTAGTGGAAGATATTGAAGGTTCTAAGCAGGGCTAAGACGATTTTTTTCAGCTATAGGGTTCAGCTTATCAAAAGCCAATTCGGCAATTTTTTGATACCCCAAATCCGAAGGATGTACACCGTCTGCAGAGAAGAATTCGGGCTGAAGGTCCATAGGAATTTCCTGGTAAATCACTTTTGGATGGTTTGAAGCAATTTTTTCTAGTTCTGCTTGCAAATAATTTCGCTGCACCTGAAGGAAGGATTGCATTTTTTTCGAAAAGGCTGGGAATAGATGTACTGGAGGGATGGCTGCCAGGTAAATCCATTGTGCGGAGGTGTTTATCTGGATTTGAAGAATTAAGGCCTCCACCTCCTTTTTGAATGCATCGGGGCTTGTCAAAAGAAAACAATCATTGGCTCCCAAGAAAAGAATGGCCCCTTGAGATTTTGGTACTTGCGTTTTTCGATGTTGGAGGTAAAGGAAAAGCGCGTCTTTCACGCGCAATCCTTTTTTGCCAATGGTTTCAATTTGAAAGGATTCACCTAGTAGGCGGTAAAAATTACCTGCTAATGTATGTGCTGGTGCACTAGCGCCCACTCCAGCTACTGTTGATTCCCCAAGAAGTAGGATGTGATTTTCACCTTGTCCCAAAGTAAGGAGGGAGGATTGGGAGGGAAGCTTTGGGCTAGTTTTCCGAAGTTGTTTGGCTTGATAAACTAGAAATGGAATCCAGGGATAGAGGCGTAGCTGAAAAATCCAGTAGGGAGTCATTTATCCCCCCACTTTTTTTGCGCCATATCCTGCCTGTGTCAATACCTGCAGCACCTTGTCCCGATGATCTCCTTGGATCAATATTTCTCCATCTTTGGTCGATCCACCGACTCCACATTTGTTTTTGAGAAGCTTACCTAAATCTTTCAAATCCTCTTCAGATCCTACAAAGCCTTCGATTAGGGTCACTTGCTTTCCTGCTCTTGATTTTTTATCCAGGAGGACCCGTAATTTCTGTTGGGAAGGTGGAAGGGTATCCTGCGCCTCCTCATCTCCAAAATTGTAGTCGAAGGAATCAGCCGTAGAGAAAACGATGCCGTCTCTTTTTTTCCAATCGTTAGTTTTTTTACTCATGAAATTTGAAAGATGTCTTGGTTTTAAGCTTTCGAAGATGGGGTCTTTAACGTCCAAACAGGTCGTTTTGAGTGATTTACCACATCTTCAGCGATGCTACCTGTGAGTAGATGCAGGATGCCTGTTCTACCATGGGTGGTCATTGCAATTAAATCAGCTCCAATATCGTCAGCAAAGTCAAGAATTCCAGATTCTTCGGATACGGAATTGTAAATCTGGGTATGAATTTTTTCAAATTTGAACTTAGCAATAAATTTCTCAAGGGTGGCATCCGCTTCTCTATTAGTCATAAAGTCCCCTGGGGTATTGATACTTACGAAATAAAATTCGGAGTTAAAAAGTAGCTGCATGGTTTTGATTCGAGCAGCTACGCCCACGTCCATCTCCTTGAAATTGGATGCAAACACAATTTTTTTCAGTGATTGGGGATCTGTCTCGCCTTTGATGGTAAGTACGGGACATGTGGCTGTGCGAACAATTTTTTCGGTAGTACTTCCAATCCAGAATTCTTCCCATCCTGAAGTGCCGGATGAGCCCATCACAAGTAAATCAGGCTTTAGCTCTTCAATTACCTGTGAAATTTCTCGAAAAATTACTCCAACTGCGACTCGGGTGTCTATGCTGTAACTCGGAGACGACAGTTTGTCTTTAATCCGTTCCAGTTTCACCTTTTTTTGTTCGACAAAATCTCTGAAGTACACTTGATTTTGGTAATCCGATAGCGGATCCATTCCACCTCCTAAAGTACCTACACTTGTATTTAATGGATATTCGATCACATGAATCAAGGTGAGATGAAGCTTGGTATATGGAGAACTGAGCTGGGTGACAAAATCAAGGGCATGAGTAGCCATCTTCGAAAAATCGTAGGGAATGAGGATATGGATCATGAGTTTTAGCGTTTAGGGAATCAAGGTAGTGGGTAACCTTCCGCCAAAACAGGACTTTTGTCAGCTTTTCCTAAATAATCAAGCCAATTCCAAAAAGTAAAGTCCAAACCAAGGTGCTGAGCGCCATTTGCTTGAGGTAGGGATCTGTTTCGGCAGCTGTAGTTGCCTTCTGTATCCCTCTTCCAATGAAATACATCCAGGGAAATGTGAGGCAGGCCAGTAGCGAATTGTAGGATTGGTCTAGCCAAGCAAACCCAAACAATCCTAGGTAGGCCACAGCTATCAAAGTCCAGTGGTACGCAATTGCTTTCGATCTTCCGATTCGTACGGGAATTGAGCGCTTACCAGCAAGTTGATCTGAGTCGATGTCTCGAATATTGTTGATGTTCAGCACGGCCGTGCTGAAGCAGCCCAAACCTACTGCAATTAAAAAGACCATGGGCTCTGGTTGTAAGCTATACAAGAAGTAAGTGCCAGAAACTCCTACTAGTCCAAAGAAAATAAATACCGAAATATCACCTAATCCAGCGTATCCATAAGGATTCGATCCTGAAGTGTAACGGATGGCTGCCCAGATGGCAAGGAGACCTAAGCCTAGGAAACCTAAAAAATAGGACCAATTGGGCAGTGCAATGTAGATGAGGAGAAGGCCAGTACCCAAGGAAAGTCCTCCAAAAAGGAACATGGCCCGCTTCATTTCTGGAAGGGAAATCAACCCGGATTGAACTGCTCGAATGGGGCCTTTTCGTGCTGAAGAATCAGCACCATGAACGCTGTCTCCGTAATCGTTAGACAGATTGGATAAAATTTGGAGAAACACCGTAGTCAATGAAGCCAAAACCAATACCTCCCAGCGGAAAGCTTCTTGCCAGTAAGCCAAAAAAGAACCAGCAAAAATGCTCGCCAGGGCTAGGGGTAAGGTACGAAGCCTGACTGCATGCAGCCAGGCTTCTTTTTTTGATTGGATTTCTCTTTTCAAAGGAAACTGTTAATCAGGGAGCGATTAGACTTAAAATTTCCTCGTCCATAGGTTTCACGGAAGAAGGGAAAAATTTAACCAACTCGCCTTTTTCATTGATGAAGTACTTGCAGAAATTCCAGCTAGGCTCCTGGTTGTTCCAGCCATTTAGGCTGGCGTCGGAAAGCCATCTGTAAAGTGGGTGCTTATCAAAGCCTTTCACGGAAATCTTTTCAAACATGGGGAAAGTGACCCCGAATTCAGTGGAACAGAATTCTTTGATTTCTTCATTGGTACCTGGTTCCTGACCACCAAAATTGTTGGCTGGGAAGCCAAGAATCAGAATATCGTCACCATGCTGGGCATACAACTCTTGGAGCTGTGCGTATTGCTTGGTGTAACCACACTTGGATGCGACATTCACCAAAAGCAATTTCTTTCCTTTGAAAGAGGCAAAGTCAACTTCTTGACCATTGATATCTTTCATCTTGAAATCGTAAAAGGAACTTTCCATGGTTTGGTCGTAAGAAGGGTGGAAACTCGCGTCATCGGCAGGTCGATCTAAGGTCGTGCCGCATGCCAATAAGGCTACGCTAAGGGAGATTAGGACTGTTTTCATAATTACATTCTTTCGGGAACTTGTATACCTATCAAACTCATTCCTCTTTTGATTGTTTTGGCTGTTTGCAAAGAAAGCGCTACTCTAAAGGATTGGAGTTGTAAATCTTTCTCATGGAAAATGGGAAGTTCGGCATAGAATCGGTTGTACTCCTTAGCCAAGTCAAAGAGGTATTGCGCAAGAATGGCAGGGGAGTAGTCCTCGGCTGCTTGCTTAATTTTTCGCTCAAAATCGTTCAACAATTGAATCAGAGCAGCTTCTGTCTCTGCAAGTTCGCTGAGTCCAGCAAAACTCTCGGCTGAAAGTTCCACTCCGATTTGTTCTGCTTTTCTCAGAATGGCCGCAATACGGGCATGTGAATATTGAATAAACGGGCCTGTGTTCCCTTGAAACTCGATGGATTCCTGCGGGTTAAATAGCATGCGTTTTTTAGGATCCACCTTCAGCAAGAAGTACTTGAGGGCACCCATTCCTAATATTTCATACAGCTCCGTGGCTTGGGCGTCCGTAAATCCTTCAATCTTTCCTAGTTCCTTGGTATGGTGTGCAGCAGTTTCAACCATTTCTTCCATCAATTCATCTGCATCCACTACTGTACCTTCCCGTGACTTCATCTTGCCTGTAGGAAGATCCACCATGCCGTAGGAGAGGTGGTACAAGC
>JBJOOF010000175.1:0-6594 GCA_046051425.1 Bacteroidota bacterium | reverse complement strand
AACTATGATCCTCACCCACACATCAAAGCACCCGTAGCCATTTGATTTAAACCACCGGGCCACTTTGCATTGTAAATAGAATACAAAAAAAAAGCGCCTCCAGAAATTCTGGAGGCGCTTTTTGCATGCATAGGGCTGGAAGATTTAGTTGCCCAATTCGTACTTGAGCGTACGTCCCTTTTCCACTGCTGGAAGTCCTTCGGTCATCCAAAGCGGTGCTGGAGCCCCCTTCAAGTAATGGTCAAAGAACTGACTCAAACGGATGGAAAGGTCTTTGGCATTTTTGCGCTGCACCAAGTTGTGATCTTCTCCATTGTATTGAAGAAGCCAAGCAGGCTTGTTGAGGCGCTTGAGACCCATAAACATCTCTATTCCTTGGTACCAAGGCACAGACCCATCGGCATCGTTGTGCATGATCAAGACTGGAGTATTCACGCGGTCCAAGGTGAATAAAGGAGAGTTTTCCAAGTAGTACAGCGGCTTTTCCCAAAGGGTACCACCGATTCGAGACTGGGTTTGCTCGTATTGAAACATGCGGCTCATGCCTGTTCCCCAGCGAATTCCACCGTAAGCGGAGGTCATGTTTACCACCGGAGCCCCTGCTCCTGCCGCCTTAAATAAATTGGTTCGAGTCATCAAATAAGCTACCTGATACCCTCCCCAACTTTGGCCTTGAATCGCCATATTGGCTGCATCCACTCCCCCTTGTGCCAGTACTGCCTGTACACCTGGAAGGATACAGTCGTAAGCACTTGGTCCTGGAAGGCCTAAATCGTACTTGATATCTGGAACAAATACCACGTAGTCATTGCTCACAAAATACGGGATATTGATCGTAGATCGGCTAGGTGCAGGCGGACGGTAGTTGTGGAGTGTTTCACTGTTTCTTTCGTAGAAATACACCATCATTGGGAATTTCTTTACCCCATCAAATCCTTCTGGCGTAAACAAAAGTCCTTGCAAGGGCGTGCCATCCTGTGCCAAATAGGACACTAGTTTGACATTTCCCCACTTGACGTTGGCCTGCTGAGGGTTCAAGGAAGAGGCTTTCACTAAGGAAGCGAAGCTCATGTCACTCAAATAAAGATCAGGACTTTCCTTATAGGTAGATCGACGTAGCAATAGATTGGAGGAATTTTCTGCTTTTCGAATTCCATAATTGAGGTGATCGCTAAACAACAATTCTTTCGGGAGGCTTTTGCCCTGAATGCTTGCAGAAAAAAAGCCGCTTTTCTTAGTTACTTCATCAAAACCCGAAAGGAGGAGTGGCTCCTTAGGATCGATGGCTACCTCATCGATTTTCAAACGTTCTCTACGGAATGAGTTTTGTGTTCTCCGTCCCTCTCCTTTGGTAATGTTTTGGGCGGCTGCAGGATTGCGAGGATCTACATTCCATAGATCAAAACGGTCATAGATCAGAAAAGAAGCATCCCCTTCTAACCAGCCCGCTGCACCATAGCTGCTAGGCAAGGATGGGGAATCGTGGATTTCGTCGTAAAAGGCTACAGGAAGTGCTGCGGTCAGATTGATTTTAGCTTTGGCTTTTAGATCATAGGCCACCCAGGAGCTGTCCTTTGCATCGTACCAATAGGCATAATTTCCCGCTGGGGAAAGTCTTGCGGACCCAGAGGCATTCTTTTCAATCAATTCTTTCTTGCCCGTTGCCATATCCAAGAGGTACAAATCTCTTCCCAATTGGATGTCCCAACTGTAATTCCGTCTATATGGAGCATCTGTCCAAGCCAAAGCAATGCTTTTTGTGATTTTGTTTTCCAGTTGTACTTCATCCACCTCTGGAGTTCCCAACTGAACGATCTGCTTGTCTTTTAGGGAAAGAGCCGCCAAATAACTCTTCTTTTCTTCTTGGGACTTGTTTTTCAATTGCATGGGCTGAATTTCCGCCTCCTGCCAGCCCCAGATATCGAGACTTACACGATCCTCATCCAGAAGCGAACTGTCATTTTCATAAGCATAGTCCTGGTATTCCTTAGTTACCCCAAAAAATAAGCGGGATTCATCTTCGGAGAAGCGTAAGGATGCATCTGGGCTGATTCGACTGTCCTCCATTTTAAGAGCCGATTTATCGAGTTCAACGGCCATTGCCTGCTTCTTTACATCGTACACGAGCAGTTTGTGGCTTGGCTTTTTGGCTTTTAGGGAGTCGTCACTGGCTACGAAAGATAAGTAGGCCGACTGGGGAGAAAATGCCATGCGAGTGTAGGTAGTCATCTTTTCGTGCACCAAACGCTGCGCTCCAGTTGCCAATTCAAGTACATGCAAGGCTGCATTGTCCTGTTTTTCTTCTTCAGCAAGCAGGTAGTACAAGTAATCTCCATTCGGAGAAAAACTAAACGATTTCACCCGATTCAGTTCCCAAGAAACCGCCCCATCCAAGGATCGAACGAGTAATTTGGTCCCATCTGTTTTCTTGGGTTTTTCCACTTTCTTGGTCGAATCCGAAGCAGCAGCACCCTTTGGACTTTCCTTTGGAGCAACCTCTTTCTCAAAATGGATGGCAATCCAACTGCCTTTTTCCGTTGGGGTGGCAAAAGACTTCACTCGAGCCAATTTCTCCAACTTCCCAGAAGCCAAATGGAGAATAAAGAGGCTGTCCTTGGGCAGGTCATCCCCTTTCTTTTTCTTCAATTTCAAGGCATAGACTGAATCCTTTTGCGCAGCAATTTTCCCTACTGCATAGGCATCGTCTGGGGTAAACAAAAACCCATTTCCGCGTGGAATTAGAACCTTTTTGGTGGGAGTCTTGTATGGAAATATCTCCAATCGACCATCTCCATCTTGAGGAGAGATCTGGTAACCCACAAAAAGGCCATTCTTGGTGATTTTATCTGAAGAAAGGCTCTCCCAACCGTCGTAATCGGCATGGGTTAGGGATCGTTTTTGCTGGGCAATCAGGGATTGGGAGATAATCAGAAGGGTAAATACCCATCCGAAAGCACTTCGTAATTTTCTCATGCTAGGTTTTAATTGGATAACGTAAATTCTTTTTCGATAAATCCTCCTCGGGTGGAGGATAGTTTGATTTTTCCTTTGACAGGGGCATCACCCTTCACCTTGACCACAAAAGTGGCTGTCTTCTTCTCTCCCACTCCGGTGTAGCCCGCGTAGATGGTTTTGTCGTACAGGCTCGGCGTAACGATGCGTACAGTAGCATCTTGATCTCCTTTGAGCAAGTCCTTGTCAAAATCCAAGGATATGCGATCCTCTTGCACGATTTTCACCAGTTTCGCTTGTTCCAAAGCCACCGGCAACTTTCCGGAATTGGTCCAGGTTAATGTCACTTGGTATTCTCCTGCGGTTAGTTTTTTCACTTTCAAGTCATTGACAGTGATCTGAGGAAGTCTTTTTGCCATGGCAAGGTTGAAGAGCGCTTGTTTCTTCGCCCAACTTTCCAACTGCCAGGGAGGACCATTTTGTCCAAAGAATTTGGGATGGAAACCACCCAATTCTACCTCACCCAGTTCAGGATGGGTAAAAGCAGTCCAAACCTTGTATCCTTTACTTCCATTGGCCTCGTCATCCCACATCAGTCCGTCGTAATCGTCATAGATTCCGTCGTTGTCGTAATCCTTCATGGCGCCATTGTTCCATAGCTCATCCCCGTACCAAATGCTACCGTAATAAAAGTAGCCGAAGTCTGGGCCGTGACCGAAAAGCGGTTCCGGCTTGAGTGGGTCTCCAGTCATGGAATTGACCTTGTAGCGGGTGGCATAGGTTTCGTATACATCCCCAGCCCAAGGATAGGCGGTGAAGGAAAGTCCCAATTGATCCATCTCCTTGTAAATCGCCAAATCCTGTGGATACATGCGCTCCTCACTTTTGGAAGTGGAAGGTGGGCGAAGGTGCATAGGCACTCGGGTGTCCATGGAATTGACCACCGAAATATTGGGGTGACTCATCATCCACAAGACAGTGGCTCTGGATTCAATTTCGCTGAGTGGGTACTCCCCTGCGCCAAACTGTGTGTATCCCCTACCCGTAAGGTCTCCACCGGTATTGGGCCTCCAGTTTTCAGGATAGTTCCGATGAAGGTCCAAGCCTCCAATTCCATCTTCGTTGTATCGCCCATCTCCATCGTTATCTATCCCTTCGCTGTACATCAGGTATTCTCCCTTACCAGGAAAAGTTTGCTCCATCAGCCTTCCCTTGGGATCTTTTGGGTCAATGATGTAGTTGGCTTTTTCTTTTTCTTCTGGAGTCACTGCCTTTTTACGTACCTGGTATAGGATGCCATCACCATCCAAATCCTCCTCTGGATCTTCATCCAGCATTCCGTCTCGATCCGTATCCTGAGGCTTAACTGTACTGCGATTGCGCTGCGCAGTGTATAGGTACATGTTGGAGCCATCCGGATTGTTTTGTGGGCGTAGGTAAATCACTTTGGAATCCAACAGCGCCGTGATCTCAGGGTCTTTGCCATAATTCTCCAACAGATGTTGGGTCAACCATAGGATGGACTCACTTGAGGTGATTTCACCGGAATGGCGCCCCCCTTCAAAGTAAGCCGCTGGCTTGTCGGTATCCTTGCCTGTTTTTTTATTGGTCAGCGTCATTTGGTAAATGGGCCGTCCTTCAAAAGATTTTTCAACTACGTAAAGATCCACCAATTCGGGATACTGCTGAGCCCAAGTCTCGTACCAATGGTACATCACATCGACGGTGTGGTATTTCGTAAAGTCGAGGACCGTACCTGGACGATACTCTACTTCCGGGAATTCGAACTTCTTGAAAAAAGAAGTACCGTGGCGTTCCCCGGAAACGAGGTAGTGTTTGCTTTTTGTGTTTTTCTCTGGAAACACTTGTTCGGGTACAAAAGGCCTTACCTGGGCTACAAGCGCAGTTGAAAGGAATAGGGCGGGTAAAAAGAAGAGTTGTTTTTTCATGGACAGGGTCGTTGACTAGCTAAAAATAGGGAAGAGAACGAGAGAATTGCTTGCCGCTCAAAAAAAATATGGGAGCAAAAACCTGTAAAAACAAAAAGGTCTCGTCATAGACAAGACCCTTTTCAGAATATAAACCCAAATATAACTTTAGAGATTAAAAGTTCTTTTTCAATTTCAATTCTTCGGCCTAATTCAGTTGGACTATTATTTTTTGAATTAGTAATTCAAATTCCCAAAATTAAATTTGGCTTTAGAATTGATTCCCAAAGGAAATAGATTTTAAACAAAATTGCAAATTGAAAAAATAATTTTGTAATATTTTAAACAATCAATAATTTTAGACGTTCTTTATTAAAAATCATTTAAATCACACCCCGAAAAATGGACAAAATTTTAGATATCGATAATGTTGATCTAAAGATTATCTCTTTACTTAACGAAGATGCGAAGACGCCATACACGGAAATAGCTAAAAAAGTATTCGTTTCCTCAGGTACAGTCCATGTGCGAATGAAGAAATTAGAGGACATGGGCGTAGTAAAAAGTGCTACCCTAACAATTGATTTCTCTAAACTAGGTTACGATATCTCTGCTTTTTTAGGGATCTACCTAGAAAAAAGCTCCTTGTATGATTCAGTCATTGAAAAATTGAAAGGCATTTCTGAAGTAGTAAGTGCTTATTACACCACAGGTAACTATTCTATTTTCGCCAAAATCATCTGCAGAGACACAAATCACCTTCGTCTTGTGCTTGACAAAATCCAAAAAGTGGATGGCATTGACCGTACAGAGACGCTGATTGTATTGGAGGAAAGCATCAACAGACCAATCCAATTCTTCGATAAAGAGAAATAAATCTATTTAGATTAAATCTAGATAAATAAGAAGTCGAAAGCCCTTATTTCAACAGGAAAATGTGAAGAAAAAACTTCACATTTTTTTTTACACATATCCATCTGCTTATCAGTAGATTGAAATCAATCTACGAAAAAACACTATGGGTCCTGAATGATTTTTAATGGGCTCACGAACATATTTTTTTGTTTGAATGTTGTACTTTTACGATCAAACTATAATTAGTCTAAACAACTCAGTTCATGAGCAAAGACAATCAGATTTTAGAAGACCTTAACTCCAAAGAATACGAGCATGGGTGGTCTGTTAATTTCGAAACTGATGAGGCCCCACTGGGCTTAAATGAAGATATTATTCGTTGGATCTCTACCAAAAAAGAGGAGCCAACCTGGTTACTTGAGTGGCGTTTGAAGGCTTTCAAAACTTGGCAAGCCATGAAAGAGCCTGAATGGGCAAATGTCCATTACGCAAAAATGGATTTACAGGCTTTAAGATATTACTCTGCTCCCAAGCAAAGTAAAAAGCCGAAAAATATCAACGAGGTAGATCCTGAATTGATTGCCATTTACGAGAGATTAGGGATTTCGCTCAATGAACAAAAAAGGCTTCAAGGGATTGCAATTGATGTAGTGCTTGACTCTGTATCCGTAGCGACTACCTTCAAAGAAACTTTAGGTAAGCTTGGAATCATTTTTTGCTCCTTCAGCGAAGCAGTAAAAGAGCACCCTGAATTGATTCAAAAATACTTGGGTTCAGTAGTACCCATGACAGATAACTATTATGCTGCATTAAATGCTGCAGTATTTTCCGATGGCTCATTTTGCTACATCCCCAAAGG
>JBJOOF010000174.1:0-11741 GCA_046051425.1 Bacteroidota bacterium | reverse complement strand
CAGGTCTACTCATGGGTATAATTTGTCAAAAATAGCATTCATTGCGGTAGACCGAAACACATTCTTCAGAATCCTCGTATTTTTTTCATGAAAAAGATAAATTAACTTCACCTTTGACCGGCAAACAAATGAAAGCTGTACCCTTCTCAAGCATGAAAACTGTCCCCATTTATGTCTTTCTCCTAGTTACCTTGCTATTTTCCTGCAACTCGGCTGAGGTATTCGTGGAAAATAGAGAGATCCCGTTTCAAAAAAGGTATCAGAGTTTTGTCTTGGTTAATAAGGAACTAGGCATTCCAGGCTTTGCAGACCCCAAATTGGACCAGCAGGTGCTAGAAGCGCTAGAAGCCCAATTACTAGCTGCGGGGCTTGTATACGACGCCAAGCAGCCTGATTTGGTCATCCGTTACCACTCGAATGAAGATCCAAGGCAGCGGGAACGTGTGAATACGATGAATCCCTATCCTTTCTGGGGAATGCGCATGTACGATCCTTGGTTATTCAATCCGATGATGCGAAACTATCGTTCTACTGTAACTACCACCAAGTACGAGCTCCTCCAAGTAATCCTAGATGTAATTGATCCAATTCAAGAAAAGTCCTTGATGACGCTTACGGGGGTTACTGAGGTATCTTCACCCAAAAGCAAGGCGAAAATCACCTTAAAAGCCTTGGAAAAAACTACAAATACATTTCTTGAGTTTAATTTTACCCAAAATAACTAGTCATGGAAAAGAAGTATACCTCTTTAAAGGAATTTTATCCTTACTACTTAACTGAGCACCAGAACCCTACCTCCCGCGTACTTCACTTTATCGGCACCGGATTGGTTTTGGTGGTACTAGGTGTAGCGATCGCGATGGCACAATACATCTGGCTAGCAGCCATTCCAGTAATTGGATATGGTTTTGCTTGGGTAGGGCATTTCTTTTTTGAGAAAAATAAGCCTGCTACCTTCACCTATCCCTTCTACAGTCTGGCATCTGATTTTATCCTATTTTTTGATTTGCTTCGTGGCAAAGAAAAATTTTCCTGAGGAGGGCTTCACGTATTCCGTTTTTTTAAAATCTAGCGTAAATTAGTTGAGACAAAAAAGGGTGACAGAAATGAAAACCATCTCGATTAAATTGGGTTAAACCGAAAAAGCAAAACATGGCAACAGCAAATCCAGAATTAATCGCCGCATTGGAGCGTACTGCTTCCAAACTTCAACAAGGAGCCTCCTACCAGTGGGGTCACATGGGTGCCTGCAATTGTGGAAATTTAGCCCAAGAACTCACTCCTTTTTCTCGAGCTGAAATTCACCAGTATGCCATGCAGCGCCATGGAGACTGGAATGAGCAATTGATCGATTATTGCCCGACTAGTGGCTATCCGATAGATTTGATTATGAGCAAAATGCTAGAAAAAGGAGTAAGCCTAAACGATTTGGGACACCTGGAACGCTTATCGGATCCTGAAATTCTGGCTCAAATGGAAAAAGGAAGAAGAGATTCCCTAAATAAAAATTCACGAGAAGATGTGATTTTTTACCTACATGTTTGGGCTAACTTATTGAGAGAAAAGTGGATTGCTTCTCAGCCCAATTTAGAAGTACTAGAAATTGAAAAAAAATTAAAGTCACCCCTATTGGTGTAATTAATTTTTTGGTTTATTTCGTATCGTTGAATCATAAAAACCCTTTTAAAGAAAGTTATGGAGGATTTTGAAGAAGAATTCGAAAAAATGGATGAGTTTGAGGAGGAAGAGGATGACTTTGCAGACGATTTTGAGGACGGCTATGACCTCGATGAAGACAACGAATTTTTGGATGACAACATTGTCGACTTCGATGAAGAAGAGTCTGACGATGATTTCGATGACTTCGAAGAAGAGGAAGAATTCGATGACGACTTGGATTAATTGCTAATCCGAGGGTGACTCATTCTCCCTTGTAATTTTGAGGCTTCTAATCTATCTTTGCTACCTATCCACTGAGAAATTAAACTTGTATGATCCTACTAGATATCTTTAGTTCTCCAATTATGCCTGGAGCACAGTTGTTTTTATTGATTGTTTGCTCTTTAATTGGGCTCGGTGCAGGAATTTCTTTGATGGATGCGCGAAGCACCTTTGCCAAAAAGAAGAAAAGCGAACATTAATAAGTTAAACCAAAGGAGGCCATAAGCCTCCTTTTTTTATCCCTACCCATGAAAAATCAAAACTACGAAAACCATACCCGGTACAATCCGCTTCACCATTTTGTACTTACTCCATTGACCACTATCTTTTTTGGTTGGACAATCGCTAAAATGGATTTTTCCTCTCAGGACGCAGCCTTAGATAGTTCCTTCCTTTTTATTGGCGCATTTGTGTTGGTTTTACTCCCGTTAATCGCTCGCATGTATGCGCTTACACTTCAAAACCGGATCATTATCAATGAAATGCGAAGCCGCTACTTCCACTTAACTGGAAAAACCTTTGAGGAGAAAGAACAAAACTTGAGGCTGGGTCAAATCATTGCCCTTCGATTTGCCCCTGACAATGAACTTCTTGGCTTGATGGATCGTGCAATCGCAGAGAAACTAACGGCAAAAGAAATTAAGCAGCAGATCAAAAACTGGAAAGGCGATTACATTCGCGTGTAACTAGTCGAAGATTTTAGTTGAAATTGCTTCCCTTAAAAGCCCTTGAAATTGTTCACGGGCTTTCTTTTTGTAATCAGCATCTAAAAAATTAACCGGAGACAATTCCAGGATTGCATCAAACCCAGAAGAGTAACCCTCTTTTCCTGAAGCAATCAACGCAATTTTTTTACCGTATTTGTGGGCGAGTTGCTTCAATTCAAAACAAGCCTTACCCTCTTCACTTTGTAGGTCGTACTGCCCCTCACCCGTGAGAACCCAATCTGCTTGCCTTACTTTCTCTTCGAGGTTCACCTGCTTAAAAAAGTAAGGAGCACCATACTCCATGGTGCAGGGGAAAAATTGGGCTAACCCAAATGCAATACCTCCAGCCGCACCAAAGCCAGGCTGATCCAAAATCGGATGGGAAGATTTTCGAAGTAGTAAGTCCACAAAATCTGCAGTACTAACTTCTGTGGCTTCTATTTCAGCTTCCTTCAGCCCTTTTTGAGGGCCAAAAACAGGAACAGCTCCCTTGGGTCCAAAAAACGGGTTTCGCACATCACAAAGACAGGTAAAGGAAACCTCGGGAAGCCGAAGAGGCCTTTGGATATGTCGGCATCGTTTCAAAAACTCAGGAGAAAAAGCCGGAATCTCTCTTCCATTTTGATCCAAAAACAAAAAACCTAAGGCCTGCAAGATACCTGCACCCAGGTCAATGGTAGCAGAACCACCCAAACCTAAAATCAGGTGCTTGGCACCTTTTTGGATTGCATGCTGAATGAGGATTCCCGTTCCAAAGGTTGAAGTCAGCCTTGGTTCTCTTGCATGAGTCGGCAAAACCCCCAATCCCGAACAGGTTGACACATCCAAATAAGCTGTTTTTGAGGATTCTTCCCAAGCATAAAATCCGGGTATGGGTTGCCCAATCGCATTCAAGGAAATGCACTCAATCCGTTCCAAACCCAAGGATTCTGCCAGCAAGGCACAGGTTCCATCTCCCCCATCCGCCAAGGCTTGGCTAGTGAATTGTGAAGTTGGATACGCCTGAACTAAAACTTCTTCAATAAAAGCAACTGCTTCTAACGCGGTAAACGTTCCTTTGTAGGCGTTGGGAGCAATCAAAAATCTCATGTGGGATTTTGCTTCATTCGGGCAAAGTAATCCTTTGCAGCTGCTTTTACTTTAGGTGCTAAATACAGCGCTGCAATCATGTTGGGAAATGCCATGACTGCATACATCCCATCTACCAAACTCACGACCAAATCCAAGGAAACAACAGCACCAATTACAATCGTAACCAAGTAAATATAGTTGTAGTATCCGGCCATCTTTGCTCCGAAGAGGTAACTGGCACATTTTTGACCGTAATAGGAATAGGTAAACATCGTGGAAAGCGCAAATACAAGTGCCGAGAACATCAAGAGGTATTTACCAATTACCGGTATCCCCAGTTCAAAGGCTTCAAGTGTAAGTTTCACCCCGTCGTTTTCAGAGTTTTGCCAGACTCCTGTGAGCAATATGGCAAACGCAGTGAGCGAGCAAACCACCACCGTATCGATGAATGGACCCAACATGGCAATTAGACCTTCTCGTATCGGTTCTTTGGTTTTGGATTGACCGTGAACCATCGGGGCGGTGCCCAAACCTGCCTCATTGGAAAATAAGGACCTCCTTGCTCCAATAATAATCACCGAACCCACGGCCCCTCCCATCACAGCATTCCCCGTAAAAGCGTCCACAAATATGAGTTGAAACACCTCAGGAATATTTCCAAAATACTGAATGATAATAATCAACACAGAAACAAAATAGATCCCCACCATGAAAGGAACCATTTTGGATGCAGCTGCTGCTATCCGCTGAATTCCACCTAAAATCACCACTGCAGTCATCAACATCATGATGACTCCAATGATCCAATTATTCCGGGTTGTTTCCGCTGCAGTTTCAGGTTCCAGTAGCACTGCCTGAACCACAGCCGCCAACTGATTGGAAGTAAATACGGACAATAAACCGACGATGCCCGCAATACAAAAGATATAAGATAGAAATTTCCATTTCTTACCCATCCCGTGCTCGATGATGTACATAGGCCCTCCTTGGATGACCCCTGCCGTATCTTTACCCCGATACATGATGGATAGACTACAGGTGTAGAACTTGGTGGCCATGCCCACAAAAGCAGCGACCCACATCCAAAAAAGTGCTCCCGGACCTCCCATATTGATTGCAATGGCTACTCCAGAAATATTTCCCAATCCCACTGTAGAGGCAATGGCTGACATCAATGCTTGTTTGGAAGTGATTTCCCCTGGAGCCAATTTGTCCTCGTATTTTCCTTTCAACAATTCGATCGCATGCCCAATTTTGGTGAGTGGAACGAAGCCAGAATGGATAAAAAAGAAGGTACCGCCACCCAAAAGCAAAATCAGAATAGGTGGACCCCAGATCCAATTGCTAAAGGTGATGATGAGTTCTTCGAAGGCACTCTTTTTCTTGGTTTCCCAGGTGACTTTGGGTGATTTGTAAAAATCTACCCCTTGAATAGTCCAGCGATCTCCTTGAATTGGGATTCGTGATGCAAACCCTTCCCAACTCCTTTGCTCTTTTTTAGTCCAAGCCACCTCTGCCAAAGCGGCCAAGCGTGGAAATGCCAAGTAGTTGATGTCTTCTCGATTGGTCACAGTCTCAGACCACAGCGGTGCCTCAACTCCTAAAATATCTTCTTTGGCAAGCCCTTTCACATAGGTAGCAGGGTCCCAGAGGTAAGCAGAATCCAATTCAATGTAAGCAGCCCAGTGCAATCCGATACGAGAAAGGGTATCGTATTGCATATCGAGGTATGCCTTTTTTGCAGGAGAAAGTAGGACCTTATTTCCTTGATTTTTGGCTAGGATTGCATTCTCTTCTTTTGCCCAAAACTGGGCTACATTGCCGGGAAGCAATTTTGCAGTGGCTACCTCATCCCAGCCCATGCTGGTTTTATTGTATTTAGACACGATGTCCTGTACACGCTCCACAAAATAAACGTAATCGTCTTTTTCAGTCACATGTGACTCATCTCCTCCAATGTGAATGTATGGACCAGGTGTAATCTCAGATAGTTCCCGTACCACACTATCCACAAAAGCATAGGTAACCTCAAGTTGTGGTGCAAAGGTGCTCCAGCCAACTTCAATACCGGTATACATTTGAGAAGCTTGAGGAGCTGTCAATGGCAATTGGTAATCCAATGGAGTCTTGTTTAGCGAATCTAATCCTTGACCAACAGGTAAGTTGACTCCAGGATTTAACTCAGCATAGGAAGCCAAAGCCGAATTGGTGTGGCCTGGCATATCAATCTCTGGAACGATGGTAATGTAACGCTCAGCTGCATAGGCCACCAATTCCTTGTATTCTTCTTGCGTGTAAAATCCTCCTTTACCCCCACCTACTTCGGTGGCACCTCCGATTTCAGTTAATTTAGGCCAGGACTTAATCTCAATCCGCCATCCTTGATCATCTGTGAGGTGGAGATGGAGGTAATTCAACTTCATGCCAGCCATCTGGTCGATGTAGAACTTGACATCTTCTTTGGATATAAAGTGTCTGGCTACATCCAACATGGAACCTCGGTAAGCAAAATCAGGGGCATCGGTTACCTTTCCCTGAGGAAGGATCCAATCCCTGCTTTGAACAGTTGTCTGTGCGATATCAGCGGGAAAAAGTTGGAGGAGCGTTTGCACCCCATAAAAAAGACCTGCTTCTCCAGAAGCTGTAATTCGGATTCCCACATCAGAAATTTCAAGTTCATACGCTTCCGAAGGCCCAGATCCAGTCAATTCCAAGGTAATTTCCCCAGAATCCTTGGAAATAGGTAGGGCAAACCCTGTGGCCGGTCTAAGGCTATTGGCTAAAATTTCACCAATGAAATTCAGTTTTTCAGAAGTCCCAACCATTTGGATACCTGTCTCAGCTGTTACTTCAAAAGTTCCACTTCCATCGATTACCTCTTGAGGTAATGGAATAAGTCCTGCTTCCGAGAGGGGTGCAGGTTTTTGACAAGATCCTAAAGCCAGGAGTATTCCAATTAGGAAGGTCCAACGTAAATTTTTCATAGGGATGATTTTAACCAAACTTACTTTAAAATATCAAAAGTCTATTTTTTGAGCAGCTTAAAAATATACATTTTTCAAAGGTTTTAAGGGTTCAGAAGAAACAATTGAACCTATTGGAAGAAATATTCTTTTTGATTTCTGACTTTTTCAAGTTTTTAAACTTACTTGAACCTTTGAAATAAGAAGATTCATTTTCCCATGAAAAATAAAAAACAACCTCAACTAGAAACCTCAAGAAGAGACTTTATCAAAAGTTCCGCACTTGCTTTTGCAGGGATCACATTAATCCCTCGACACGTACTCGGTGGGCCAGGATTTATAGCTCCTAGTGATCGGCTTCGCGTCGCTTCCATCGGAATTGGAGGCATGGGATATGGTGACTTGAGCGGTGTACACAGAAGCGGCAAGGTGGACATCATTGCACTTTGTGATGTGGATGACACACGAGCAGCCCAAGGAAGAAAAGATCATGCCAAGGCAAACTACTACAAGGATTACCGGATCATGCTCGAAAAAGAGGAGAAAAATATCGATGCAGTGACCGTTTCCACCCCCGATCACATGCACGCCGTACAAGCCATGATGGCCATGAAAATGGGCAAACATGTGTATGTGCAAAAACCACTTTCCCATGACATCTACGAAGCGCGCATGCTTACGGAGGCAGCAGAAAAATATAAGGTAGTCACCCAAATGGGCAACCAGGGTTCCTCCGGGGATGGAGTACGCAAAATGGTGGAATGGTATGATGCAGGCTTAATTGGTGAAGCTATCAAGGTATGGTCTTGGACCAATCGTCCCGTATGGCCACAGGGCATTCCTTGGCCAAGCACGCCGGTTACTCCTCCAGCAGATTTAGATTGGGACCTTTGGTTGGGAACAGCACCCTATAAGGATTATGTAGGCAATCTGGTACCCTTCAATTGGAGAGGCTGGTGGGATTATGGAACTGGAGCTTTAGGTGATATGGCTTGTCATATCATGGAGCCACCTTTCCGAGTTTTGGGCCTAGGATATCCCAAGTCTGCTGAATGCTCTGTAGGCTCTGTGTATGTAGGTGAATTTAAGCGAGGTCATTTCCCAGAAAGCTGCCCTCCTTCTTCACACATTACCTTACGCTTTGATCGTCCTGGAAAGGATGATTTGGAATTCCACTGGATGGATGGAGGAATTCAGCCCACCAGACCTGAGGAATTGGGTCCAAATGAGATGATGGGTGACGGTGGCAATGGAGTAATTATTGAAGGAACCAAGGGAAAAATGATGTGCTCTACCTATGGGGTTAATCCACAGCTTTTGCCTACTTCCAAAACCAAGGATATCACTGTAAAAGAGTCGCTCTATCGCGTACCAGGAGGAGATCGAGGTCACTATGACAACTGGGTCAATGCTTGCCGTGCAGGCTTTGGTTCCACTGAATTTAAGCAACTCAGTTCCCCTTTCTCCATTGCAGGCCCATTGACAGAATCTGTATTGATGGGAAATCTAGCCATCCGCAGCTATGACTACCAGGTTCCTCGCGCAGGTGCTGCAAATCAAATGGATTACCCTGGCCGAGGCATCAAACTGCTTTGGGATGGTCCAAATATGAAAATCACTAATTTCGAGCCAGCCAACCAATTTGTAACTAGAACTTATAGACCAGGTTATACCCTTTAACTAATTTAAAAAGAGTTAGTTAAGTTTTATCCAACTAGTTTGATTGAGAATCTTGGAAAACAAAAAAGCAAGCATTTCACAATGCTTGCTTTTTTGTTTGTTTGAATGAGTGTACTTATTGATCCAAGACTATTGCGAAGATCAAAGGAGCCACAATTGTAGCGTCTGATTCGACAATAAACTTTGGAGTATCCATTCCTAACTTACCCCAGGTGATTTTTTCGTTTGGAACAGCTCCCGAGTAGGAACCGTAAGAAGTAGTAGAATCTGATACTTGGCAGAAATAACCCCAAAGCGGCACATTGGTTCGCTGCAAATCTTGGTGAAGCATCGGCACCACACAGATTGGGAAATCCCCTGCAATACCCCCACCGATTTGGAAGAAGCCAATGGTACTTTCTTCAGTAGCATTTTGAGTATACCATTCAGCCAAGAACATCATGTATTCGATGCCAGTTCTCACGGTGTGTACATTCTTTACATCGCCAGAAATGACATGACCAGCAAACATATTGCCCAAGGTAGAATCTTCCCATCCTGGAACAATGATTGGTAGATTTTTCTTAGCGGCTTCCAATAGCCAGCTATTCTTTGGATCAATCTGAAAAGAAGCGTCCAACTTGCCTGAAAGCAATATTTTGTAGAAAAACTCATGTGGAAAATAAGCTTCACCGCTTTGATCGGCCTTTACCCATTCCTCAAGAATCACATTTTCGATTCTTCGCATCGCTTCCATTTCTGGAATACAGGTATCGGTGACACGATTCATGTGACGCTCCAATAGGCCTTGCTCTTGCTCTGGAGTAAGTTCTCTGTAGTTCGGTACGCGTTCGTAGTAGTCATGCGCCACTAGATTAAACACATCTTCCTCCAAATTGGCTCCGGTACAGGAGATGATTTGAACTTTGTCTTGGCGAATCATTTCTGCCAAGGAAATTCCCAATTCTGCAGTAGACATGGCTCCTGCTAGGGTTACCATCATTTTACCCCCTTCATTGAGATGGGTTTTATAACCTTCTGCAGCATCGATAAGCGCAGCTGCATTGAAGTGGCGGTAGTTGTGTTTTAAGAACTCAGTGATTTTCATGTGAATCTATTTTTCTAAAGCTGTGCAAAATTACCCTTTTTTGCCCACAAAAAAACCCGGAGGGTATCCGGGTTTTTAAAATGAGGTACTATACCTATTATTTTTTAGCAGTCGAATCTGCCGCTGCAGCTTTAGTTTCAGCAGCAGCTGGATTTGCATTGTATTTTTTGTTCAATCCTTCAGTCACTGCTTTGGTCACATCGATTGCATCGGTTGCGTACCAGATCGCTCCACCACGAGTGTGGCTCAAGATTAGATCAATACCATTTTCTTTTGCGTATTCCTTCATGTATTCTTGAACCTGAGTATATACGTCATTCAAAAGAGTAGACTCGTCATTAGAAAGCTCACGCATCAAGTTGTCTCTGTATCCAACTAGGTTTTGTTCCTTCTGCATCAACTCATCCTGCTTTGCACGAATTTGATTTTGAGTCAAGTTGCCACCTGTTTGTTGAAACATGGCTACTTCTTGTTCGAAACCCTTGGCTCTTGCCTGCAGATCCAAATCCAACTTCTTTCCTTTTTCGGTAATTTCTTCAGACTTCTTTTTGAAAAAATCGTATTTGTTGATCACGGAATCCGTGTGAACATAAGCGATCTTTAAGTCACCAGCAGCAACACCATCTGTTGAAGAGGCATCAGCGCCAGTTGAATTTGATTTTTCCCCACAGGAATAAACCACCACAGCTACAAGAGCTAGAACTGCGAAACGTGTAAAAATCTTTCTCACTTGAATAAAATTAGGGTTGATTGGTCGCAAATATAGATAAAGTATTCTTTTTGCAAGAATCACAGAAAATTTCCTTCGTTAAAATCAGTTAACAAACTAAAAAAAGAGATCCTGAGCTAAGCGAAAAACCTGGGCATGTGCCTCTACAATGTCTTTTATTCGTTTGGAGTAGCCACCGCCCATACAGCACATGATTGGAATGCCCTGAGATTTGGCAGTGCTGAGCACCAGACGATCCCGAGCTTGAACTCCGGACAGAGTCAGTGAAAGCCGTCCCAATTGATCTGATGCCAATACATCTACGCCACTTTGGTATAGCATAAAGTCAGGCTGCACCTCATCAATGAGCTTCTTTAGGTTTCGATCTAGTAGACTAAGGAAGGTTGCATCATCCGTTCCATCTGGCAAGCCAATATCCAAATCAGATCTTTCTTTTCGGTGAGGATAGTTTTTTTCTCCATGCATACTAAAAGTAAACACGGATGGGTTTTCTTGAAAAAGTGCCGCTGTCCCATTCCCTTGATGCACATCAAGGTCCACAATCAGCACCTTTTGAGCCATTTTGGACACCAACAAGTAATTGGCAGTAATGGCCAAATCATTGAGGATACAAAAGCCTTCTCCCCGATTCGCAAAAGCATGGTGGGTTCCTCCTGCTATATTCATCCCGATGCCAAATTCCTTGGCAAAGCAGGCTGCCTGTACAGATCCCCCTGCAATACAAATTTCACGTTCAATCAATGCCTCACTAAGTGGAAAACCAATGGCTCGAATTTCTGATTTGGTAAGTTCTAGATTTTTTAATCGCTCCAAATAATTGGCTTCATGGGTGGATAAAATCCACTCATCGGCCACTAGTTGAGGAACAAAAAAATTTGAATCGGCTACCGTTCCTTCAAAAAGCAGTTGCTCGGGGAGCAAACTGTACTTTTCCATAGGAAACCGATGTCCTTCAGGTAAAGCGTGTGCAAAAACGGGGGATAGCGCAATTTTCAGCATAAAAAAAAGCGTTAGTAGTCTACTAACGCCAGATATTAATTGATTTTTGGTTATTAGTCCTCGTCTTCAAAGTCTTCGTCCTCAGTCATAAAGGAATAAAGTGTCTCGTCCAAACTCAAGGTATCGTCATTGAATTCTTGAATAAATTTGGAGATAACAGCTTCATCAATTTCTTCCACGTTCAAGGAAACATCCAATCCTATTCCATAATCGTGATGGGTATCCATGTCTAGGAATTCCTGAACTTTTACCGTTTCCTCCTCTTCCATCTCCATAATCAGTTCGGTGATAAACCAACCAATTTCCTCCTCCTCAGGAGTCAGAGGCTTCATATTGCCATTTTCGTCTTCTTCGTAATTGATGGCTTTGAAATTTGGAAATTTTTTGGCCGCCTCGTGCTCTGCCAATTCGTATACCTCACTGGCGTGATGTAAGCGAAGGGTATAGAGTGCGGTATCGTAAATCACTTCCTTGCCCTCGTAATTGCCAATGAAATAAAAGTTGACATACTCCTCAGAATTATCCTCATCGGGAATAATTTTGAAAGGTAATCCGGTTTCTTT